>LJUD01000292.1 GCA_001304035.1 bacterium SM23_31
ACGCAAGCGAAGTAGCGCCTGCACAGCATAATATTCAACTTGCCTACGACATTGCAGCAGGTGAAGACCGGCAAACGCGCTTCATACGGGAGAATGTTATTCTGCTTCTTGTATTTGCGAATCCCGACGGCATGACAATAGTATCGGATTGGTACATGAACAACGTTGGAACTCCGTATGAAGTAAGCCCGGTACCGTGGCTGTATCATAAATACGCCGGTCATGATAACAACAGGGACTCTTTTATCGCAAATTTAATCGAAACGCAGAACATGAACCGTGTTACGAGCAGGGTGTGGTTTCCGGAAATTCTCTTTAATCAGCATCAAACCGGTCCTTTTCCTGCACGTATCTGGATTCCGCCGGAGTCGGAACCTACGAATCCGAATGTACATCCGATTATCGTGCGCTGGAAGAATCTCATCGGGGCTGCAATGGGTAAAGCGTTTGAAGAAGCCAATCAACCGGGTGCTATATCCCGTATCTCGTATGACAGTTGGTATCCGGGTTATGTAACTCAGATTGTTGACGGGCACAATATACCTTCAATTCTAACCGAAACACAGTTGTACCGGTACGCAACGCCACATTATTATACCATAAATGATTTTCCCGAAGCACACCAGGATCTAACTGTAGGAACCTTTTATCCGAGTCCATGGCTGGGCGGCTGGTGGCGGCTCGGAGATGCGGTTGCATATAATATAACCGCTTCAAAAGCGGTATTGGAAGTGGCGGCAAAATACCGGTACGAATTTCTTTACAATAAATATATAATCGGTAAAGACGTTATCGAACGTTTTTCAAGCGAACCGCCGTACGGATGGATTATTTCAGCCGACCAGCGTGATCCCAACACAACTGCACTCATGCTCAACAGACTTATACTTATGGGTACAGAAATATATACCGCCAATGAGCCGTTTGTACATGACGGTATTTCGTATCCCAAAGGCTCGTATATCATTCCTGCAAGTCAGCCGTTCGGATTATTTGTCAAGAATATCCTGGAGAAGCAGAGTTATCCCGATTTGCGGGAGTATTCTCATCTCTGGCAGGGTCTGGTAAGCATGACGCGATGGGACGGTGCACCTTTAAGACCGTACGACGGCGTCGGCTGGACTCTTCCTGTTCAAATGGGTATCGAGTATCGTGAAATGAGCAAATCAATAGATACAGGTAAAGTATTAATCACTGAAGCCGCTGCCCCTGCCGGAACGGTTTCGGGAAGTGGAACACATTACGTTTTTAACCACACAGACAACAACAGTTTTATTGCGGTAAACCGCATCCTGGAAGCGGGCGGAAAAGTAAGCCGGGCGCTCGAAGAATTTACTCTTGGCGGGACAAAGTTCCCGAAAGGGACATTTATTGTTGATGCCGGAAGTATACAACAGTACACACTCAGGAGTATCGCATCTGAAATTCATATCCCGGTAAGAGGCGGGAACGTTCAAGCTGAATCGACTCCCATCGATAAGCCGCGGATTGCACTCTATAAGTCCTGGGTCGCAAATATGGATATGGGCTGGATAACACTGATTTTTGAGAATTATAACTTTCCTTTTCATTTGTTGACAGACGCGGAAGTGAAGGCGGGTAACCTCCATGACCGTTTTGACGTAATTGTTCTACCGGATCAAAGCGCAAACTCGATTACCAATGGGCACCGTAAAGGAACAATACACCCGGATTATGTAGGTGGAATAACCGGGGATGGTGTCGAAAATTTGAAAAAGTTCGTCGAAGCCGGCGGAACGTTAATTTGCAATAAGAGTTCCTGCGATCTTGCCGTAAACAGTTTCAAGCTGCCGGTAAAAAATATCCTGCGAGGCGTTCCGTCCGACAGTTTTAACTGCCCGGGGTCTATTTTAAAGATGGACTATGACACCGGTCACCCGGTAGCATTTGGTATGCCTGAACGGGGAATGGCGTTTTTCTCCGGCGGTCGCGTATTTGAAATACTTCCCGATACACTTAAAACCGGCGATAAAGATACTCAGAAACAACCTTTGGAAATCGTTGCGAACTATCCGGATGAACCGCTACTGATAAGCGGCTGGATCTTAGGAGAGGACAAAATCCAGGGAAAAGCCGCAATTCTAAATGTCCCGTTCGGTGAAGGAAGGGTAATTCTTTTCGGCTTTAATGTCCACAACCGTTCACAAGCTTATTCAACGTTCAAACTGCTCTTTAATGCGATATATTATTAAGCAGGATTATAGTTACTGACATGGAGAAAAGCATATTTTATGGTAATAATAGGCAGCGATATTCTATATTTTGATGCTGAAATGAAATGAATAATGTATTTTATTCGTAGGGGCGTACGGTCGTACGCCCCATATTTCTGTGTAATTTACTGTAATGCACTATTTAAGACAATGAGTGTTTTTCATAAATCGTCTGAACCGCAGATGGACGCTGATGAAGTGATGCGCATGATATGTGCCCCATTATAAGAATCATTTAATAATCTCGGGTACTCGGGGCGGTTCTGACAAATGTATATGTATTTGTTCGGCAAGTTGTTCTTTTTTTCGTATATTTAGAGACGCATCGCCATGCGTCTCTACAATTATACAATATATTCTTGATGAATTATAAAAGCATTTTTATTTTCAAATCCCAAGAACTTTCACAATCACCCTTTTTCTCCGCTGACCGTCAAATTCTGCATAGTATATCTGCTCCCAGGGTCCGAGATCCAATCTACCATTTGTAATCGCCATAGTTACCTGGTGTCCCATCAGGGTTCTCCATAAATGTGCGTATGCGTTATCCTCGCCGGTTCTGTTATGCCGGTAATCTTCTCCCGGCAAATGTTCCGGCACCAGTTTTTTTAGCATTTCTTTAAAATCATGGATTAATCCCGATTCAGCATCATTTACGTACACCGCTGCTGTAATGTGCATGGGATTAACCAAAACCAACCCGTCCTTTACTCCCGATTTTGCTATGATTTCATCTACAACATTAGTAATATTGATAAATTCGACTTTTTTTGTGGTATTATACCAGAGGTACTCGGTATGCGCTTTCATTTGTTCTACTCCTTTTTATTGTATTTATTATGAGGAAATTTTTATCATACTTATAATTTATGTATTTACAGAGGTTTATGGTTGCGATCCGTTTATGGATATATAGTTAGAAGATTTTATATGTTTTTTATGCAGAAGAGAGCGGAAGAAATTGTCACGCTAATGCTTCTCTTTCGGCAGAATTGGCATATATTTGCCGATATGCATTGATAATTTTGATAAATTCTTCCGGATTTCCACCCCGGTCCGGATGAGATTTAAGTACCAGTCGGTGATACCGTTTTCGCACCTCACATAAAGGAGCATAATTTTCTAAATCTAAAGTAAAATACGCTCTCATAAGTGAATTCTCACCGGTCGGGAAATTTCTTCGATACCATACACTGCTTGCATTTTCAATTAGCCGGATAAACACCTCAGCCTCGGTGAAAAACCGCTCCTTTTCATGCCTGCTTAATTCTGAGAACTCTTTCAAACCTCGACTGCTGTTAATTCCACTTCTCCGACGCCATGCTCTAATGTCGTTTTCCATCGGCGGAAACCACAACCGCCGTAGTTTTTTCCGTAATTCCCGGAGACGATGCCTGTCTTCCAGGGAAAACTTTTTATAATTGAAACGCGATAAATCGGTCATAACAATTTAGTAATTGAATGAGTGTTTCCTGTAAAAAGGTAAATGCCTTAAGCATTAAAAATATACAAAGATTTTAGTGGTTTATCAAATCTAAAAGTAAATCCTAAAGAAATATTTATTGACAAACAAAAAAGAAAGTATTATCATATTTAAAAAAGCTTTTATGTTTTAAGATCGCTTAATCATGAATGTCGGGCAAAAGTATTAGAACCATTAAAAATGATTATAAAATGATTATACTCTTGACAGGAAAGCCGGGCTGCGGCAAGAGTTCCTTGGTTGTAGAATTGATTAAGGCATTAAAAGATAAAAGGGTTGCCGGGATTCTTGTCTCCGGCAAGGAAGATATACTTGCTTCAGTCGATATCAAAACCAGGATAAGAGTAGGGAAGTACGGGGTAAACATCAAAGGAATAGATAATATTGTCGATCTGTTTATGGAAAGTTTTGAAACAACCGATTATATTTTCCTGGATGAAATAGGGAAAATGGAACTGTATTCCGGGAAATTCGAAAAAATATCCGAGGAGATACTTAATTCCGGTAAACATGTTATTGCTGTAGTACACAGAAATCTTGTAAACAGATATAAAACGAAGGGAGAACTAATCTGGGTAGAAAGAGAAAAAATAGGCCGGATTAAAAAGTATATTTTAAACAAACTAAAATGATTCAGTAACCCGAAAAACGAAACTACGAAATTACGAATTACGAAAGAAAAGCCTTTCCCGCTAAGCGGGATCAGGCTTTTCTTTTTTGTGCCGAAGGGGGGAGTCGAACCCCCACGCCCTTTCGGGCACACGGCCCTGAACCGTTAGTTAAGCCAAATTTTTTATCCTCATAAATTATGAATAAACAGTATATTGCGATTGCTACTTATTTATTGATAAAGAGTTAAACGATTTTTGATTTTTTAATTATTTTGAATTAGATTGAACTATTATTAGATATTTTTGAATAAAAATTAGCAGTTTATTGTGACAATATAGTGACAGTCTATAATCTATTTTTGCAATTGACTCATAACCAGTTGATCGCAGGTTAGAGTCCTGCAGGGGCCACTACTTTAATACCATAATATTTAATAAGTTACGAAGCCCTTCTCAAAATGAGCAAGAGTTTTCATTTTGTCATTTTTTGCCAGTTTTGTAAAAAATGCATGTATTTTGCATGTCAGTGGTTTTTCACGACGGTTAATATAGATATAGGTTAATTATTTTTATATTTCAATTTCTTCAATGTTTTCCTCAGTTCTCTCTTCGCTTTTATGTTCGACATATACAGTATTATCAACAATCTCAAACTTTATCTTAATTTTAATACTTAGAACACCTTTGGTACTATAATTTTTAGATATTAATTCCCATATTATTTTTACATCAGTATCTTCTGGATGTGAACTAATATACAATTTATCGAAAATCCGTGAATCTTTAGGAACTAACATGTTTTTACTTGGTTTTAAAACGCCACTATAATCATCATTTATATATGCGTCATATTTATATAGATGAGAATCAAATAGATTTCCTTTTGAAAAGACTCCAAGTTCCTTAATATTGCCTATGCACTTGAAGAAAACTTTATACTCTTCTATAGCTTCTGTTCCATTATTAGTCAAAAGAAACTGAAATCCACATAGGCTTTTATTAATAGGGGTGTGCAGAGGATTATGATAAGGTAATACTGTAATTTCTGCCAAATTGGACTGTTGCTTGAGAAGTTCTTCATATCCAGGAAGAATCATGTTTAAATAAGATGTTTGTGTTGATGTTTTATCTTGCTGTGGAACTTTCTTTGTGAAAATGGTTAACCTTTTTCTAAATGGAACCTCAACAGTTAAGTGCTCTGTACCGTTTGAGAATAGTAGATTCACATCAATTTTTTGCTTAAAGTTTCTGCTTCTTAAATACCAATCATAAGTCTCTCTATTTTCATCGATTAAATCTACAATATCTTCCCAAGAATATATGTGCACTTCAAATAATCCATTTTTCCTAAACTCTATGTTTTTTGTTCTTACGTATCTTTCAATATTTACATCCTTATTATCCGTAGTAGCAAAATAAATTTTTTTTAGAGGAGGTGTAAATAATTTTGCTTTTTCTGTTTCGAGGTCTATTTCCTTTTCAGTCAAATGACTCTTTGAATAATCATCTTTCCCTTTACATTGAATTCCATAATATTGGGATTCACCTTTTGGGATTCCATAAATGTCAACACCATTTTGATTCTGTCCTATTCTACCATTTTTCTTTATTTCGGGGCATTGCCATATTTCTCCCCATAGTTTTTTGCATAGCGATTCGAAGTCTTGCCAGTTTTCAGGTTTTCTTAGTTGCTTTTTTGCTTTCATTGAGAATGCCTTATTACTATCAACTATTTCTAATGTTTCGGTTCAATTGAATCTATAATATATGAAAAAATGATGGATGCTTCTTTTAACGTTAATGAAGCTGTTGAACGGTTAATCGGATGGCTTGAATGTGCAACAGAATTAAGTAGGTCAATTTGGCTTATCATCATTTGAGAAATCATATTTGCTTTTGTTTCTCCTATTTCAGGTTCAAGTATTTCCTTTGAAAATGTTTTTATCTTTGCTCTAAAACCTTTTTCGTCTATGTATATTTTTTTAAAACAGTTCAGTAATTTTTCATAACTTTTTCTAATGCTTATTATCGTCCCATCCCAATCAGAATTTAGGAATTTATTCTCTGCATTCTTATATTCATTATGAACATTGATGATGTTTTTGTTCATTAATTTTGGACTGTTCCATTGGACTGTCGAGGGCCACTTTTATTCCCCAGTGCAGGGCCAAAGTGTTCCCCACCCATTTTAGTGATTTAGCGTTATGATATTTAATTGATTTTTCAATGTCAAGCGTTTTGTATTTCAGGCA
>LJUD01000028.1 GCA_001304035.1 bacterium SM23_31
AAATAGTCAATATTGCGGCCTCGGCTGGCTTTCTTATTACCCCGTAATTGATACCTATTGCGTCCAGGTCCTGCCCGGTTGCGGTAAGTGCAAGGTTTTGAAGCGTTGCCTTGGCCCCGTACTTGTACAACTGCGTGAAGGCAAGGGATACCATTACAGCTACAACGACGTTATACGCTTTATCGGCGGCGGGTGTTTCCTGGTTGAGTTTCTGCTCAAGATATGCGATGCACTGGTCAACGAGTTGTTGTGTTGTCGGTATCTGTAATGCCATAGTTATATTCTCCTGTATGCCGGGTCTTTCGCCTGTGCAACCCAGTTTCCCCGGTTCCTTATGAGTGTGAGGACTTGAATGTCTTTCCCCGGGGATTCGACTATTGTTTCAACGTCCAGTCGGTCGCTTGTTGGGTTGTTTACGGTCGTGGCTATCTTTCCAAATGCCTGATTTTTCAAGGCGTTCTCCGATGCCTGCCGTATATCATTAAGCTTATCAATTGTGATTGCTCCCCGGGCCGTGACGAGGAAATTGCTACCTATCCGCCTGTCGGTCGGTAGAAAAACATTTCCGCACCACCCCTCTTCTGTAAGGTATTGGATCTGGATCTGGTTTTCAAGCCCTTGGTCCATTACAGGCTGCCCGCCCTTATATACAAGGTAGCTACCATTTTCACCGAGGACAAGTTTCGGATCTCCCTGGTATCTATTCATTTTATAAGCCCCACGTCAAGTTCGCCTATGAAATCAATAATTTTTTCAAGGATGTAAGTAGACAGTCCTATGTGTGTAACTGGAAAAAAATCATAACGGCCGCTTAAATTCTTAATTTCGCCTATGTTATTGTTTACTTCTTTATCCCATACTATGTACACTGTATTTATATTAATATTTTTTTGGTCGTCACTTACAAAGATTTTGTAATCTTCATTTTCTTTAAATGTTTTTTGCATCTCATAACTCCATTCTTTTTAATAATTCCCGGATTACATACCTACCCCCATGATTGGGAAACCACTTGTCCACTCCATGAAGTTTTCCGAAAACCATATATTCTGATACGTGGTCAATTTTTACAACCATACATTCTTCGGGGACATCCGCATTTGCAATTTCTGCTTTCTCAATATTTTCCATCCCATGTGGCCTAAATATTAAAACTGGCTCTCCCCGTTCTTTAATTATTTGATCTTTAGTATAATAAGTATTCATCTTCATAACTCCTTATGGTAATTTCACCTCGTCCACCTTGGCCCCGGAAATATCCAGGGAGGTACCAGGCCATGATCCACCAACCCCGGTAAACGCTGCAGCAAGCTTCGTGTTAAGATCGGTAATGAATGCTTGCAACCCAGTCTCCAGGGCTGTGAACCGAACGGCAAAGTCATTATTGCCATTCAATTCTATTATACCAGATTTTAACAACAAAATAAAGGCTTTTATGGTGTCATTTTCCTGCGAATATATTTCAACTTCACCCTCGTCAACAGACGGGGGGATATTGTCACTTTCTGTAATCCCTATTTTCCACGACGGGGTGACTTGTACTATCAGAACACGCGCGCCTACCGGGGGGATTGCGTTATACCCTGAATTGCTCATGAGTTCTACGGTCTGGATGTCGTCCTTGTCCGTAATCCGTACCTGAAGTAATACGACATCCTTGGTGCCGGTCTTGTTTTTACCGATTTCGTGGCCTGTGATAATTCCGGTCGTGGGCATTTTAAAACCCTCCCCTGTTAATTGTCAATAGATCCGACCTTGATCCTTTGACGCTCCATGGGTCTGTCAGTGCTTTTCCAGTGTATACCGCCGGGGGTACTATGCTCAATATTGCCTGGATCCCGGAAGACTGGAAGATAAACTCTACCGACTTAATGAGCATGTTGATTCCGGGACGCGGTAAGCTCAAGGTATCCGAAATTATTGTAATTATTTGGTCCGGCGCCCACAACTTCCCGCTGGGTGAATACCAGGTAGTAACCGGCAGGGACGTGGTGAGAATATCGGCGAGCATTTTCGTTCTTTTCCAGTTGGCCGCTTTCTGGATATCTCCGGGCGTTGTCTCGTTCGCGGTGAAGGTGAAAAGCCGGGATAACGGGACGTTATCATCCCGCGCGATTGCCGTTTGCGCGTCGGCCCCTGGAGACTGTCCTATTGCCTTATAAGCAGAAAATCGGCGGCGCCCGTCATAATTGGCAGACCACGACAAAACGGGCGGCCTGCCCTCTTCCAGGGTACCGACATTTTCCCCGGATCCGGGCTGGTAGTATAGTACTTCCCCTTTCACGGTATTGGAGAGGAGAATCCCGCGTTGTGACGCAAGGTCAGAAAGGTGGTCAAAAATCTTATCCTGTGGCTGCGCTGTCACCCGCTCAAATCTACCCCCGGGGCTGACCTCGAAAACAGATTTTACGCCTATCTGTTTTAATACAGAGTCTGAAATCTGTTTAAGGGTCATGTTGTTTCGTTCATACGGGGGGCGGATGTTATTGTCTATCATTTCGGTGGTGAGGGATGAGCCGGAAAGGTTTTTCTTTGTGCCCCCGGAATCAGTAACCGGATTCACGCCGTACAGGTAGCCGGTGAGTTGTAATTCATTACCGAGATACACTTTTATTTTCGGGTACCTAAAGGGTAATAACAACTCATCCAGCTTGCGGTCCAGCCCTGGAAACCATGCAATGGTCCCGGAAAATCCATCCGACACGGTGTCTACCGTCCGGATAAGTTTTCCAGAAACAAGGGGAATTTCCCGGTCTTCTATTACCAGGGTGAAATCGTCCGTCTGCTTATTTCCCAGCGGTCTGTCGTTTCGTACCTCAGCTATTCCCCGCCTATTTTTCACCGTGGGGATATTGAGCGTTTCACCTTCTATCAGTTCTGGCAGACCCTGGCTATCCTTGCGGCGTGTAGATAATACCGGGTTCGATGCCTGAAGGTTGCTTGTATAATCAGAGGTGCCGTAAGCTTTCACGGACACCCTTTTCAGGTCATCGCCTTCTTGTACGATATACAAGCGGTCTATTTTCGGAAAAATAAAAGGTTCAGACATATACCACCACCTCTCGCCCGGCTGGAAGTATTAGTATATCATTCCCTTTCAGACCGTTTGTCGCGATGAATAACTCCAGGTTTTCGTCATTTTCTCCGGTGTTGCCGTATTCTGTTATGACTATTTCTATAGGTGCGCGGTCCTTTTCCAAGGTGAAACGTTTTTCTATTTTCAGGTCAATTGATGCCTCAAGTAAGTAGGCCGATGTGTAGGCTATAAGCAAGGCGGCATTGGAAAAAGATTGACTCTGTGAAAAATATTGTATGTCTATCGGATTATCTGAAAAGTTGGATTGTATGGAATCAAGGGTTTCGGTGATTGTCAAGAAAAGGTTGTTAACGTCTTCTATCGCCTGGATTGCCTCCGGCCTGGTCTGGAAATCCGCGGTAATGGCAATAATCCCGGTCATGCCTATTACAGCGGAAAGAAACACCTCTTGAGTGGATACCTCGTTGATTCCCTCGGTGTCGGTTGTGTCGGGGGATAGGTTGAAAATCGAGGTTGCAAACGAGGAGTATGATTCCAGACGGGAAAAGAAATCATTTACAACAAGTCCCGGTAATTCGATGAGGCTCTGGACCTGTCCGGCGAGGGATTGTATATCAATTACCGGCTGTATTATGGTATCCTGTATTTCTTGCTGTATTGACGCCACTTGTTCATTGATGTCCGCGTTAAGCTCTGCAAGGTTCTGTAATGTCTGCTCATACGCGGTGAGGGATTCCCCGGTCAACTTAGTCACCGCAAGTCTTTCGGCTGCCGTATCTTGTGTGACATTCTGTTCGAACTGCGCGGCAGACTGTACGCCCAGCTGTTCTTGTTGCTCCTGGATTCGTTGTGCGAGTTCCTGGACTGACAATATAAGCTGGTCGCTTATCGGTTCGACCCATTCGGTCGTGACGGCTGTTATGTTGCCACTTCCCACAGGGTCGATAAGCGGAGAAAATGAAAGGGGTTGCAGTATTTTTTCACCGAGGACCGGGTGAACTACGGTCCATAATCCGGTCTCGTTGAATGCAGCTTGAAAGCGTTGTGATTCGATATCGTTATCCGGGCCCTCGAAATATATTGTCATGGGGTACCGTGAACTATTGACGTCAAGGTCCTGGACTATTGAGCCTTTCACTTTCGGATAGTTGAAAATTGCAACGGTCTTTTCCTGTGGTACCGAGTTGCCGCGCCATAGCCCTTCAAAAACATTTCCGTCCGGCGATGTGAATTTTATTACTTCGCGTGATCGTATTTGCCAGTTGCTCATGGATTAAACCCCAGTCCACGGATGTCGATAGGCGGTGCGGAATCCATTTCGAATTCCGCCGTGGTGCCTTCCGGCGCGTTGGAAAAGTCTATCCGGCCCCTCATGTTGACCGTACGCCCTTCGGCTTCGGTGCGGTTTGGCGCTTCCCTTTTTTCTTCACCTGTAATACTTTCCCTTATATCACGTCCTAAATTTTGCCCGGTTTCAAAAGTTTTCACGAGCAAACCCATGGCTCCCTCTGCGATACCTTTTCCGAAATCCTCTACTTTTTTTCCTATTCCTGAAAAAAATTCTCCGATTGGCTTTAAAATATTGTTGTATAAATCAGTGAAAAATTTCTTGATTGGCTCCCAGTGTTTCACGATAAGTGCGGGTACCGTTATAAAAGGAGCGAATAAAGTGCCAAGCGCCACAAAAAATGGATTGTCCAGGAGACCTGAAAACCAGTTCCATATTTTTCGCACACCGTCCTTTATCCCCTTGGTAAGCTTTTCCCAGTTGGTGACCACCCAGCCTATGGCCGCGATGAGCAGGCCGATTCCTATAATTATTAAGCCTATAGGGTTTGCGCTCATGGCGATATTAAGCGCCCACTGTGCGGCGGTCCATATTGCGTATATTTTCACGATTGGAATGAGGATGGGGGACAATATTTTCAATCCAGCGGCAAAGCTTTTCACTACCCCAGCGATGAATCCAAATATATCAGCCAACGTCTGAACGATGTCAATATTTTTTTCAGTGGTGCCGGTGAGTTCTTGAAAGGCTACTTTTAAGATATCCATTATCACTTTTCCGAGGTCCATGACCGTCGAAATTAACACCGATATAGGCTGCGCTAATCTTTTCAAGTCTTGCATTATTTCGCGCATGGGGATTGCACGGACAAATTCGGTAAGCTTAGTTATTGCGCCCCCTGCGAATTTTTCAAATGATTCTATGAACTGGAAACCTATTTCTATGGCTGCGGATTGGAGCGCGGCTATTCTGTTTTGTAATGATTCCCGCATGGTAGCGGCCACTTTTTTCGTGGTGCCGGCTGCGTTTTCTAATTCGGTGCGGAAATTGCGTATATTTTCGGTACCGGTCTGCATGATAATATTGATTCCCGTAACCGCGCGTGCGCCGAATACAGTGGATAAGGCGGCGGTTTTTTGTGCCGTCCCCATTTTACCGGTTGCTTTTTCAAAGTCGGCCATGATGTCGATTACATCGCGAAAGTTTCCTTGTTGGTCCTTGATCTGGATTCCGAGGTTCTGAATTACCTCTGCGGCTTCTTTCGACGGATCGGCAAGGCGTAGCATCATATTACGGAGGATGGTCCCGGCCTCACCGCCCTTGACACCCTTGTCTGCAAGTTTTCCAACAAGGGCTTGAAAGGTTTCCATTTTTTGCCCGGCGGCGGTAAAGGTTGCGGCGCCTTTCTGGATTGCCCCAAACATCATTTCTATATCGGTGTTGGTGGAGTTCATCACCTTAGACATAACGTCTGTCATGCGTGTGAAATTCTTTTCAAGCTGTATGGTATTTTCAGTCATAAGACCGAAGGCACCCATGGAATCGGATGCGATATCGGTTGTACGGGCGAGGTCTTTATTTGCTACCGTTGCGATGTCCACGGATCCAGGAAGAAGTGTCATGGCCTGGGCGGCGTTGGCCCCGGCCATAGCCCAGAAACCCAGACCGGCGGCGGCTTGCCCGGCTGTTTTTTCTGTTAATGCCCCGGCTTCTCTGGCTGCGTCTTTCAATCCGGCGAGTTGTTTTTGTCCTTCGGCGGTTTCAAGGTTCAGACCCTTAAACTTTGCACTGGCTTCGGTGATCGCCTGATTATAGCCGATGAATTGATTTCCCACATCGCGCACGCCGTTGGAAATCATATTAATCCCGCGCTGGATGAATCCGGCGGCGAGTATGCCTTTCAAGACATTGCCGAATCCGGTACCGGCGCGGGAAGCCTTTTTAAATGCACTGGATGATTTATCGCCGAAAATTCCGGCATTGCGGGCCATCTTGTTTAATGTGTTGCTTACTTGATCGCGGGACTTAAAAGCTGTCACTATTGCCCAGTCAGGCATTCTTGAAACCGTCCTTTATTCTTTTTATTACTCGGTCGTCTTCGTCCTGCATTCTTTTATGCCACCCGTGCCAGTATCTCAATTCAGTATATGTCATTCCGTATATTACATTAACCGGTTGGCCCCGGTAGAACATTTCACCCATGTACTGGTCTATTCTGCTTTCGACTGAAAAAGTTTTTTTCTTTATGCGAGTAAAAAAGTGTTACCTAACACCTCCAATACCGCGAGGTCGTTCGAGTGAAACTTTTTTATACTTTCGATGTCGAGATTTCCAAGTGAACCCATAAAGGTGTAGATTCTTTCATAGGTGTCGTTATTGTCGACCTTGTCAAGTTGCATTTTTGTGGTGGCGGTTGGTTCTCCGTAGTCGACAGTGGTACCGCTCCGCAAGGTCTGGATTACCTTGAAACTTTTTTCATCCTTCCGGTTCTTCAGCTGGCCTTTCCGGTAATAGTTTACAAGGGCTTTGAGGGTTCGCTCTCCTGCGAATTCAGTGTCCTTTGTCATGTCGAATGTTTCAATGTCTATGTCATAATAGTTAAGTAATTCAACTACTTGGTTTTCGGCGGCTTCTTTTGATATGGTTTGCGTTTTGTTAATTTTTCCATCTTCAATTTGTTTTGCGATAAGCTTACCGGTTAAGCTTTTTAATGTTTTCATTTCATAACTCCTTTAAAAAATATTTATGCCACGAACTGCACCCACTGCTCGCGCTCAAAAAGTTTCACGGTGCATGAGTTTTCCATGGTTGTGTTATTTTCGAACTCAATCCATCCGGACGGTGTTCTGTATTGGGTTCCGTCCGCGAGCGTGTATGACAGTGGTACAAGTGCGATGTCATCCGCGAGTTGTTTTAATTGTGCGCGTTCTGCAGGGTTGGCGGTTATAACCACACCTTCCCTTGTTTCGGCCCGCTTGGTCATTTTCCGCATGTTTGGCCCGCTTGTGGGGATTGTGTCGTTTTCGTACCTTGAGCCGGTTTCGGTAATGTCGGCGTCCGCCTTGACGTTAAAATTAATACCGTTAATCTGTAATTTTCTTATTGAGCCTGCTACATCTCCCATGTGTTACTCCTTTTATCCCAGTATTGCGATACTGGTGTCTATGTTAGTTTCGTTATTGAGAATATTACCCTCGCCGGATAATATCACTTCTGAATTTGCGTCGAATCCGTCGGTTCCTCCTCTTATTGTGACGGCACCGGGGGTACCTATAACCTCGAACGCGCGGGCGGTTTCGTATATCCATGCGAGGTTGTACCATCCCTGTATAAGGTTGAGCCATTCGTCGACCACTGCGTCGATGTCGCGGACCTTTTCCTTTGCGTCAGTATTCCCGACCAGTGTGGCATCCTGAACGATTGTGAAGTTTTTCCATTTCGGTGTGTTGAATGCCTTGTACTGAGTGTCCAGGATGTTCTGCATAATCGCAAGGTTTCTGAATGATGCGTAGGCGTTGGAATTGATGGGCACGCTTTCAGGGCGGTAGAAACTTACGACATTCTGTAAGTAGACGGTATTATTCCGGACTACTGTCGGGGATACGCCGCCTTTCACTGCCGTGTCCCGGTTGGCGTAATCATTTGTCCAGCGGTCCGCCTCATCACCCGGGTCGATTCCGGTGAGAATTATGTCAACATAGTTTTGTTCAGGTCTGGAATTTGCGACACGGGAACGGTGTCCCATGGTGAGGGCTGCTATTTCGGAAGGGTGGGAAAGTGATCCGGCAACCGCGATATAACCGTTTGCGCGGTCGGTTTCCCTTCTGAGTTCAGCGGCAGCAAGTACTGCGGTAAGCCCCGCGCTTCCGGCTCCGACGTCTCCGTATAACGACTGGAAAGGTTTGTGGACTGTCTCGGCGTACAAGCCGATTTTTTGGTCACCCGGGCCTACATAGGTTAATATGTCGTCGAATGCGAGTGAACCGTACCCGTGTATAAACTCAGTGAAAAACTTTTCATTTGCGTTGTCGCCCGTGCCCAGTGCATCGAGGGCGGTGGTTATGTCATAGCCTCCGGAGCCTCCGGTCATGGCTGTGATTACGGCGGTAATTGATGCGGGGGTTTCTTCCCCGGGACGTCTGGAAAAAGCGATTGTGATGCCGTTTCCCCATACGTCCTTACTTTTCGCGGTGATGTCGCATATTTCAGGTGTCACGCCGTTTATAGCGGCAGTTACGGGTAGCTCCTTTATTGCGTTAATCGCGTCCACGGTGCGCGAACATATTTCCGCGTCGTCGGCTGCGTTGGCAAGTGATATTGCAATGGGGCGGTCAAGGATTCCTGAAATGTAGAGGTATAGGGTTTCATTCGATGCCGTGCTGCCGGTGAAGTCGATACTTCCGGCGGCGGCCACTGCTGTTCCGTTCTCATCCTGGGGGACTATCCAGGTTTCAATGCCGGCGCCGGATCCCTTGAAACACTGTTCTGCAAGGCGGTGAATCATGAAACCAAACCCGCATTTCGCGCCGACGTCTTCGGGAGAAAATACCTGAATTGGTACATCCGCCACTATGTCGGTTTTCAGCGGGTCGAATGTCCCTATTATTACATTTTTTCTCGGTACCACTTCCGGGGTAAAGGTGAAGGGTATGTTTTTCACCGATGAGAAGGTCCCCGCTGCTTTCGAGTTGGCTGTTACTATCATATATTTCCTCCTGTATTATGCATTGTCTATTAGTACCCCGGTTATATTTTCGGTATTACCGGGAATATCCAAGGTGTTGTTGATTATATTCGCACCTTCGACCCCTGGATCTCCGGCAATCTGTTCGGCTGTTCTTAGAGTCAAGGTTGCGGCGGCTGTTAACTGGACAAGGTCGCCTTTCGGCCTTGGTTCGTCTTTCTGAAAAGACGGGATCCAGCGACTTGCGACGGTGCCCACGGGGAGCCCCATGTCAACGTTCCGGGCGTCCATGAGGATCTGGTATACTATTTCTATCAGTTCGTCCATGGATCCGTCTGCACGTTGGGCGGCTTCCTGTAATGCCGCAAGGGCGGCAAGTTTCTGAGCCGGTGTGCTTGCCGGATTGTTTATCGTCGCTATGTCTGCCGTGGCTGGTTTCGCGACTAATAGTTCAACTCTGAAAGTGATATCGTGTTGAACGGGTCCGGTAAGTCCGGCGGATGTTTTCGGGAAATTGCCGGCGCTGTAAAATACTGTCACCATTCTGCTATTATCAACCGCCTCTTCTACCGCCTTAGTCTGTCGCTGGAATCCGATTGTCTGGAATCGTCCAGCTTCGGCGAGACCGAGGATATTGATAATAGAATCATGGATTAACCTAAAATTCATCATGGCGATTGCTCTACTTTCTGCAAGTACAGCCGTATCTGTTCAAGTGATTTTCCGCCTTCCGGTGCCCTGGTTGGTGAAAGCACATAATCGACAAGGGTCTCATTGGTCGGGCTTTCCTGGATCCTGATTGCCCAGTTTTCACCGGCCTGCGGTATTCTTTCCAGGGACAACCGGGAAAAACATGATATAGTCTCGGATACTATCAAGTCTTCCCCGGTTTCTGGGATTATACGGGTACGGTCATAAAGTTGCTGGGTAGTTCTGAGTGGTTCGCCTGTCTCTGCGTCTGTATTATAGACTATTCCATCAGGACCGACCAACTCTGCGAGCAGTCCCCAGTCTTTTATGTTAAGCGTCTTCGCGTCTTGTGCCGCCCGTACCCGTAGATTTGACATTATTTTTTCTTAACCTCTTCTTTATCAGGGATGAAAGTTGTTTTTATCTCTTCGGTTTTTTGATCCGCTTTCACTTTCACTTTTTTCAAGAAGGATTCAAGGCTTTTCGGGACTTCATCTCCGGGCTTGTATTTTCGCTTTCCTGAGTGAAATGTTATTCCTTCGGGGACTTTCATTCAGCACCCCCAGTTTTTAGTTTTTCGATCTGTTCGATCAATAAGTCGTTTTCGGTTTTCTGGTCTTCCAGTTTTCCTTCAAGCACGCGGACTTGAGCCTCAAGTTTTTTAACCAGGGCCTGGAGGTTCTGTTTTTCGGCGATGGAGGTTTTTTCTCTGGGTTCTCCGATTTTGCGGGCAAACCGTTTCATGTCTTTCTCTGAAAAATCAGCCGGGAGGGGATCTCCTGGATTAAGTCGATCTTTTCCAGTTCCGAGAGTCCCGGGGCCAAGCCATACCAGGTTGGTTTTTTCTTTCTTTGCCATAATCAAGTACCTCCTTTATGGTGTTATAAGGTCTTCGAGCACTACGATTGCATCGGTTTCCGTTGTTGCGAAAATAGGTGCACTCTGACACCGATATACGGTTGACTTTTTCCCCTGTCCTTCGTAGGCATCGAAGAAAAAAGCCTCCGGAAATACGACGCTTCCGATGTCCTTTATCATAGGCGGCATAGGAGGCGTGTTCATGGAAAAACCGAAATACTGCTGAAACCATAACATTTCAGAAGGGGTCACCGGGTTACGGTCGCGAGGTCCGAAGTATCTGTCGAATCGGGCCATGCTGCTTAATAATATCACCTTGTCGGTAGGCATCCATTTTTCTTTCGTCGAGGTGGTAGGATTAATGAAACTTTCGTTATTGACAAAAATCCACAGACTCCTTCCCTGGTAAGTGAAAAGCTCGCCTACTGCCGTCCAGCCGTTTTTTATGTATCTGTTATATTTTTCAGGTACAACGGTGTCTTTCCCGGCCCTTACGAACTGATAGCGCAAATTGTCGGCGGTTGCTATGACTTTTGTGTCTTCGAGGAACGCTGTCCATGCGGCGGCTCCGGCGAGCATTACATCCGGTGTGCGGCCTGTTTGGTCTTCGACTTGTTCGCATCCGTCGTCTATGTCGGCGATTATATCCGCGCTTCCTGTATCCCATGCAACCGGGACGCCGATTGTGTTTCCGGCGGAACGGTAAAAATTGTATATGAGCATATCGTTAGACGTTCCGATAATTGACGCTTGTTTTCCTTCAATTACCGATTGCCGCGCGTAATATTCCCATGTCCTGATTGAACGCGTCACGAATTCCATAAATGCGTCCATGGCTATTTTACGGTTTCGGGCAAGCTGGGTCCTTCTCTGGTATGGATTATCACCAGGGAGCCTGTCAAGTAATTTGCTCGAATTGGAATTCCCTGATATTTCTACAAGAGGCCACTGTCTGCCGACGTTGGTGTATTGATAATTAGTAATGTTATCCTCGTCAATAGGGCTTGACACTTGTCCTCTTATCACCGTAGCGGCAAGTTTTTTGCCTGCGTTTTTGATAATGTCAATTTCGACCAGTTTCTCATCTTCTGAAAAATGAGTCACTGAATTTGACCCGGGATTTCCGAAGATTGATTGAAAAGCACTCGGCACCGGGAAGTTGTATCTGTTGTCGAAAGATTCGATAAAATAACGACTAAATAAGTCAGTTGGATTTGCTGTCATTCTGTTTTCCTCCTTACGCCGGGTTCTCGACCGCTGAGCCGGAATCGGTGTTCTGTGGGATTAGTGATATTTTTTTCAGGGCTTCTTCTACCGTCTGCGCGTTGACGGTTGTCGCCGCGATTATCGTTCCCAGTGTTTTTGAATTTTCAATAACCAGAAGGTCCCGGTCAAATAGCGCTCCGAATATAAGGATCGGCAAGTCTTCCACGTCACCGGCCTGGATATCGGCTTCGGCTATGGCCCCGAGGTTTCCTTCCGGGTCATAGATACCGGCGGGGATTGCGGTCCCGTCGGTTGCGGTTTCGTCAGTGTAGGTTACCCATTTTCCCGTGGCTGCTATTCGTGCCATGAGGGTCCGGGGTTCTATGTCGCCGGACCGGCCTGCGTCCTGTAATAGGACGGCATTATCCAGCCGCTTGCATGAGGGTAGTTCTTCAAGGACAAACGGTCTTGTGTCAATGTCAAGTCTGGTCTGTAATCCCATTATGCGCCTCCCTTCATCCGGGCGATTTCGGCCGCCAGAGACGCCTCGTCGGTTATTTCGCCGTTTGCGTTTCCGGTGCTATGCTGCCCCGGTTGGGTATCACCGATTTTTTCTGTTTCGTTGGCGGCCTGGTTGGATTTTTCTTTCTCGGTTCTTGCGTCGTACAAGGTGACGGCTGCAATCATTTCCCCGGGCGTTACTTCCCCGGCGATTGCTTTCGCTGCGAGTTGTCTCACGGCTCCGTCGTACTCTTCGGACGTGAGATATGGGACGACCTTTTCAAGTTCGGCCCTGAGTTCTTTTTTCCCCGCTTCTTTTCCCTTGTCGTGTTCGGCCTTGAGCAAGATGTCATGCTCTGCCTTTGCGGTGGGGTTTTCTGCGAGAAATTCTGCTAATGTAGGCATTTTTAAAACCTCCTGTTTTATGTTTCCCGCGTTTGAAACGGGGTTATTTTCTATTTTTTGGGCTTGGGTGGTTGCCCGTGAATCTTCTTCGTCGTCTGGACATTTTGCGGTACCGACTGCGTCGATCATTTTCGCGTCAATGGCATCGTATCCCCCCGGATCCTGTGCCACAAGGACATTACCGCGCCCGAAGTTTTTCTCTACGTACTTGACCGACAATCCGCGCCCTTCTGCAATCCTGCCGGTGAATACGCGTTCTATCTGGTCGGCGAGTTTCTGTAATGCATCGATACCAGATTTTTTGTATATATCAGGGCGTTTTTCCGGTGCATTACGAGAGACTATTTCCACGATACGGACGCCATAATTTTCATAATATTTTTTGAAGTCCACGGCTGTTATGACTACGCCTATTGAGCCGGTAAGGTTTACCGCGGATTCGGAGATTATTTCCCCGGCCTGTGATGCAAGCCAATATCCGGCGGAGGCAATAAGCCCCTGGTTAATCGCGGTGACTTTTTTCTTTTTGGATAATTCCGCTATGGCCTGGGCTGCGCTGTCTACCCCGAGTACTTCACCTCCGGGCGTGTCCATGAGCAATTCAACCCGGGTGACAGATTCATTCTCCATAATTTCCGCACATGCATCGACTATATCGCCGTATGCTGTGCCATCGTATCCGAAAAATCTATCGAATGCGTCGGGACCTTTCTGGGAAAGGATACCTTTGATTTTTATTTTTGCGGTGCCGTCTTCTATCGAAAGGATTGACTCGGGGACTTCTTTTCCGAATATATCAAGGGCGGCTTTTTTTTCTTCGAGGGTTATGTTTTCCAGTTTGGTTTGGTATTCGAGGAGATAATTTTCTTTAAAAGCCCATACTTTCTGCATTGGTTTCCCTATATCATATTTTTAGGATAATGTCAAGCTTTTTATGCTTCTTCTATCCCGGTTTCTTTTAATAATCGCACCCACGGGAATACGTCAATACCCTTTCCTTTTTTCACGTCAACTTTCCCGGATCTGATATAGTTCCCGTTTTCATCCTTCAGAAATATTCTTCTTACCTTATCATACCTCGCGACTATACTGCTGTGATCTGTAAGCTTTATTCCGGGCCAACGCCCTGCAATATCTATGCATAGATCAATGAGAGCCACAATTTCCGCCTCGGGCCATCCGTGTGACATAGTCGGCTCCTCTCCGATTCTTTTATAAGCCTTATTGACATCGGTTGGCGGGCCGCTAATTTCTATTCCAATCGCGCAAGGGTTGAGCGAGTGCCAGTCTACATTTTTGCCCCGATATGGCCCGTAAGTACTATAACCCCGTAAAATCGAATATCCCGCATGATGGGCGATGTATTTTTCATCGAGTAGTTGATACACTTTACCGGTATGGGATATTATATAATGAGCCGACTTGATAGCGTTCTCATGCTCGAACGTGCCAAATCCACAAATATGATTGCCGGCAATCCAGTGTACAACTATCAGTTTTTTCTCTGTTTCCTCTTTGGTGTATGCGCTGGGTGGTAATTTTCTTCTTTGTATTATTTCCATTTAAATTCCCTTTCCTGCTAAAAAACACAGAACGCCTATCGCGCCCCATATGATATAATCAATTATCCCCGGCCAGGATCGCTTGGTCGATTTCTCGCTGTCTTCTGATAGTTTCTTCAAGTCGTCGTATAATTTCTTGAGATTCTCGTATTTTTCTTTCTCTATCGCTAAGGCTCTCCCTTTCTCTATCAAGTCTTTCTCTTTCTCGACTATTTCGGCGTTTTTCTCTTTCAATAGCTGCGCTCTCTTCATCGAGTCGGCTTCGCTCTCTTCCAAGTCGGCTTTCCTCTGATTCCAATTCTCTTTCGAGTTCTTCAATTCGTTTTCCGTGCTGCTCGGTAATTTGGAATAAGCCACACCAGAGCGGTGATGAGCAGAGCGCAAGCAATAGAAAGTATAATAATAGCTTTTGTCGCATTATTCATTTTTCCTCTCAATATATTTCGTGAGTAGTTTTTCTGTTGTCCGGGCTGCAAAAACCATGCCGGAAACTATAAGCCAAACGATGGGGGTTATTTTCCCCATGAATAACAGAACGGACGCGCTGCCATACCAGAGAATCACTTTTATGCTGATAAGTTTAATAAAAAAATCCTTTATGCGTTTACTCACTTTACTTTTCCCGGATCTATGAGACATGTTTTTATCATCTCGAATTTACTTTGGTATTTCAATAATTTTATGTTTAGTTCTTCCGGGAAAACTATATTGTTTTCTGTCAGCGTTTTCCCGATAAAAGGGAGTAATTCCATTTTGTAAAAATCGTTTGTTTCCTGATAAGTATCGAAAACACAATCCTTGAAATCATCGATTTTCCGTTGCTCCTCGATAGAATCCTCTATTGCTTCGGTGAGTCTCTGCTGGTTGACATTTCCCCAGGTCATAAGAGTACCAAAGAATGCCATCATTGAAATTACAATAACTGCGATTGTAATGAAAGCCTTTCCAGATATGCCGCTATTACTCCAGCTTTCTGTCACTGCCTCAACTGTTTTTCCATTGTCCATAATTTATAACTCCTATCATTTTATTATAATATTGATTCAAATTCCTTGCTCAGGTGGAGGTACAATACCGCCGCCGGGACGAGACATTCGTTCGGGCCGCCTGGATCAAGATATTCGGTTTTAAACGCTATATTTCCGTCTATCGCTGCGATACAAAAACATATCTGCTCATTCCTTTGCATTTTTTTTACGCCGTTCCATTCCACTTGTGACGGCTTAATTGCGGTAAGGACGCTTTTTCTACCGAGACCGGGAACCCATCCGGAGCCTGAATTGAATTCGGGTATTAGCTGCAATTCCGCACTTGCGTGATCGGCTTGTACATTAAGGGTTGCGAACATGGAAAGGAATCCCTGCTCTAAAACGGTGATTGCTCCCGTGTTTTCATCATAATTAATCAAATTGGTTAATTCGGGCGTAAATGTAAGATTGGTGAAATTTGTCGCATTTACCGTGGTGAATGTGGAGGGGATATTTATTGAATTGCCGGTAATTACAAGCTGTGCGCGTCTTGCGTTTATTTCTCCGTTTCCGATGAATTGTGTCATATCTGTCATTCCTCCTAATTAAAATGTAGCACGGTTAATGCCAGCCCGGGGGACGCTATGGTCTGGACCGGGTGACCGACTTCAAGAAAATGCTTATCCGTTGCAAAGGGCGGTGATGGTAATGGTTCGGCTATTGCCTGCCCTGGGGTTGCGCTTGGATCGGATCCAATAGGAACACGAGCAAATGTCCCACGATTGACCGGGGTTGAATATAGCACCTCCGCGATACCGGAAATTACTACTCGCATTATCCCGCCTTGAGGGACGCCGCTATCATATACCACGCCACAGGGGTCTGGGTCGTCTATTGGGACGAGCGAGACCCCTCTGTCGACATTAGACGAGGCGTGAACAACGGTTCCTTTTACGCTCGCGACCCCGGTATCATTTACCACCCATGTGTAATACCCGCCCTCCGGGGTAAGGGATGTATAGGGGAAAAGGTCGCCTATGAACTGTATCATGGTATGTCTACCCTCACCCTGCCGGCAGCACCTACCGGGAATATGTATACATCGATTGGAGCCGTGGCGGAAATGGGAATATTATTATTAGCCGTAAATATCTGGACCCCGTCTTCCTGGTCGGTCGGGGCTGGATTAGCTGGATTAGTAGTCATCCGGTATGTCTGGAGATATACCGGACCGAGTTTCTTTCTCCATAATTGTCCGGTTGTGATCCCGGTTGCCACTTTTGTCCATGCATCGGCTGGACAATCTACATATACAGGATCTGCCATATATTACGCTCCTCCTCCCGTTTTTGCAAACGGGAACTCTGGTAATTCTTCATATTCTTTTTTCAATTTCGCCCGGTTGGCTTTTCCGGACGATCCGTTCAGGTTTCTACTTTCACGGTCCATGGTGGTGAGGCCCATTTTTACATTAATTTCGTTCGCCTTTGCCGCCCTGAACGGGTCGATTTGCGGCATGGGTGAACCTATCCAGTTTCCCGCGAGCCATGCGGCGCGGAGGATTGGATCGCTCCACCCGGGAGCTGTTATCCTGCCGGCTGCAATTTCTTCACCGAGCCACGCCTCGAAAGTTGGGTTCAGATAGTCGGCGGCCATTTCTTCCCGGTATATCATGGCGATTCTCCAGAAAATCAGCATAGTTGCACGGGATGCGGAATAGTTCTGATTGAATTTCATCAATAGCATTTCAACCGGCATTCCCTGGCTTGCCGAAAGGTAAGACGTGAACGAGGTCACAAAGGAATCGAATGTTTCCGCCGTGGCCCTGTTCTCGTAGAATTTCAGCTTGTCGCCCTTCTGGAGGTTGAAAATTCCCGCTGCGCCCGGGGTGTCGAAAGTTGCCTCTGGTATCGGGCAATAAGTCACCCGGTCGACGGCGGTCTCTGTCGTAGTTGCGAACTCGGTGCCGGTATCTGTGACAATTGGTCCGGCGGGTACCGCTGAGCCTATATTTTCGAATGGATTAGAGGGGGCCATCTGGTCATTTTCCACTCCCATCACCACCGAGCTATGAGAGATGGCTTTCCGGATCACTGATTCTTTGAAATCGGTTATATCCTCAAATTCTTGCAGCGCGGCGGCAAATGGGGAAAAACCCCTTGTTTGCCCTGCGTATTCCGGCTTGAACCCGTGGAGCATCATGCGTTTTTTCGATTTAGCGCCCACTGCCGGGACTTCCACGTCCTTATATTGGTAAGCTTCCCCGGGGACCTGGATCCATACTTTATACGCTTTTTCGGTGCCGTCAGGGTTTTTTATGATTCCGTCATAATTGCCAACATCCTGATAACAGCTTGTCGTGTACGCATCTCCCCGGATCTGGTTGGGTTCGATGAATTCGAATTGCAGGGGGTTAATAAGCCCCTTGAGGCGGGAATAATAGAACCGTGTGAAAATATCGTTGTCCCGGAACATCCAGCCTGCGTAGAGGTGTTGTGATTGGTTGAAGGTATATTGACCGGAGCGGTGTTGTTTTTTCGAGTTGGCCCATAAGGAAAAGCGGCGGTCTGTATTTTCGGCCCACTTTTCGCCCTCTTCCGGTGTAATCCCGAGGATTGTCACGTCCGGGGTAGACTCTCTTTTCATGCCCACGTCTGCGATAGTGTCGGCGTATCTGTTCATCATACCACGGCACACGGTTGAATCGTGGGTGGCGGCCCTTACGTTCTGTCGGGTCGAGTAGTGGTCTATTGCTATGCCTGAGCCGGGGGCGGATAGGCCATAAGGCCATTTTGCGCCGGAATTGATACCGGAATAACCACCGTACCCGCTGCCGCTGTATCCTGAATAGCGGGCTTTCATCTGATTTCGATAATTGGTGATGTGAATGTTCGCGATTTTTTCGGCGAGATTGTTGGAAATTTTCTTAATCTGTTTTCCAAAGAGAAAATTGATTATTCCCATATCAGCACCGCCGCCTGGGGGCCGGACATGAGTGCTGGTATGTTTTCCGCCTTAAGACTATGTTTTGCAGCCCTTTTCCACCGAGGATTCGAGAAAGGCGTTCGATTTCCGCCTCTACCCGGTCGATTATATCCTGTAATTCTTTATAGTCTCGGTACTTGGTTTGCTGCATTCCTTCCCCGGAGTCGAATTTGTAGCTTGCTACTCCGTCGAAGTTATCAATTGCGGTGTACAGATTGCTCAGTTGGGTTTCTTTCCGGGCGAGTGTTGATTCTAATCTGGCACGCCTTTCGGCAGTCAAGCATGGCATAGGGTAGGGT
>LJUD01000029.1 GCA_001304035.1 bacterium SM23_31
ATAATGAAATATGCAAATGTTTTTGCTTAATTTCAATTACAAAAGTACTTTGAATAATTTTGCTTATAGAATGTAAAAGTGCCTGCTTTTAAAGCCGACAGCTAAAGGCTGATTTCGATAACTACTTTACAATAGAGATTCCGGTCCCGAAGTTCTTACTTATTTAAAGTTGAAAAAAAGCTCTTACAGTATTCGATGTGGGGATAGTGAGACAATTTTCTTGATAAAGGATTATATAATTAATATATTATTTTTAGTAAGGGCATGTGTAAAACCATACCCTGTGTTTGTACAGCCAATTTACGGGATTTAGATACTTTTCCATATATGAATTCACTCTAAAAAGGGCATAAACTGGGATGTCATGGACCATTCCATGACACAATTTCTAAATAGCCTTAAAGTCACGGATTGGTCCGTGACTTCCAGGACTGTAATTTTCTTAATTGACCTTTTTAGAGCAGATTCATACATAGAAATGCAAATTCGCAGATATATGAAGAAAAATCTGAAATTTATTGTAGGCGTATCTGTTATAGTAATTTCTATTATCTATCTCGGGGTAACGGGCTTCCGGGAGGATTACTCATACTATCTGTTTGCGGATGAATTTATAGAAAAGTTGCAGGAATTTGACAAACAAGCCTACGAGAAGAATTTCAGAGTAGCCGGGTATGTTGTAGCAGGCTCGATTGACCGCACAACCAAGCCTGTGAAGTTTAAGATAAATTATAATGATACTACCATTCCGGTTAAATATATCGGCAGCGGACCGGTACCCGATACATTTAAAGACAACTCTGAAACGGTTGTCGAAGGCAAATATACACCTGAGGGCATATTTTTAGCGGATAAAATACAGGCAAAGTGTGCTTCTAAATATACATCGAGTCCGGAAAAGGAACCAATAAAATACTAAACAATATTCTGCAAAATTAATGTTTGTTTTATAGAGCAAGCCGTTTTGGTTTGCTTTTTCTATCAATAAATCTTATTTATAATCATACGTTGTTTAAAAAATCCGCCTTCGGCGGAAAAGTAATATTATGGGAGATATAGGTAATTTTGCATTAATAATTGCGTTTGCCCTTTCCATATATACAATATTTGCTTCCGTAATTGGAGCAAGAAAGTGCCGAAACGACATTATAATCAGTGCTGAACGAAGCTTGGTCACCGGCTGCGTAATGGTTGCCGTTGCGTCTCTTTCTATTGTTATTCTTCTTTTAAAAAGTGATTTTAGCTATTCTTATGTTACAAGTTACTCCAATAAAGATTTGCCCTTCTTTTATAAATTTGCAGCGTTCTGGGCAGGGCAGGCAGGATCACTATTATTCTGGCTGCTTATTTTGAGTATCGTATCGTCTGTTGCCGTGTTGCAAAATAAGGAGCATAACCGGGAATTGATGCCTTATGTCATGGCTGCAATGAGCATTGTAACTCTATTTTTTATATTGGTAACCCTTTTTATTGCCAATCCTTTCGACCATTGGGTTGTGGAAAGCGAGACGGGGACTTCCCTTTTTACAGCGGGGGATGGAAACGGATTGAATCCGCTTTTACAGCACTGGGCAATGGTTATTCATCCTCCTGCTTTGTTTATCGGTTATTCCGGATTCTTGGTGCCTTTTGCATTTGCAATCGCTGCGCTAATTACCGGGAAATTGGATGCAAACTGGACAAAAGTAACACGAAGATGGACAATCTTTGCCTGGATTTTCCTGGGTATCGGAATATTACTCGGCGGCAGGTGGGCATACGTAGAACTCGGCTGGGGCGGGTACTGGGCGTGGGACCCTGTTGAAAATGCTTCGCTGTTGCCGTGGTTAACCGGAACTGCCTATTTACATTCGGTTATAATTCAGGAAAAACGGGGCATGCTGAAGGTCTGGAACATATCCTTGATTATCGTAACGTTCCTGCTTTGTATCTTGGGCACGTTTATTACACGAAGCGGTATTATTTCTTCAGTGCATTCATTTGCCCAGTCCTCTATCGGACCTGCATTCGGTTCCTTTTTGTTTTTTCTCATTGCCGGTTCACTGTTCTTAATTATTCGAAGACTCCCTGATTTAAAAAGCGAGACCAGGCCCGATTCCCTCCTTTCAAGAGAAAGCGGCTTCCTCTTCAATAACCTTATACTTGTCGGCGCAATGTTGGCAACGCTCTGGGGTACCATCATTCCCATATTATCCGAATGGATTCAGGGAACACAAATTACCGTCGGCGCTCCTTATTTTAATAAAGTCAATATCCCTATAGGATTATTTTTGCTTTTTTTAACAGGCGTTGGGCCGCTGTTTGCCTGGCGAAAATCATCGGCTTCAAGTCTGAAGCGAAATTTTTTATATCCTTTTAGTTCATCTGTCGTTTTCGGATTTTTCCTGTTTGTTTTAGGCGTAAGGCATATTTTTGCGCTTATTTCATTTACATTATGCTTTTTCGTTGCGTTCACTGTGTTACAGGAGTTTTTTAAAGGAACTCATGCACGCCGCAAAAACATAGGTGAATCTTACTGCCGTGCCCTGATTAATCTGACACTGCGCAATACCCGCCGATACGGCGGATATATTGTACATTTCGGGATAGTTTTTCTATTTATGGGTTTTACAGGAAATGCGTTTAATAAAGAAAAAAGAGCTGAACTCGGTATCGGAGATACGATGGAAATCGGCAGCTACGAACTGCGCTTGGATAATTTTAACAGCGGCGAAAATCCGCTGTATGAATTTATTGAATTAGATTTAGCGGTATTCAGGAACGGAAAGGAAGTTTCTCGAAAAACACCACAAAAACGGTATTATCTTGCAAGCGGGCAGATTACAACCGAAGTCGCAATTCATTCGTCTTTTTCAAATGATTTATATATTGTTTATACTGATGTTCCTGCAGAAAATCGTGCAGAAATAATAACATATTTGAACCCGTTGATATGTTTTGTATGGCTTGGCGGGGGAATACTGGTTATCGGAAGCATCATAGCGATGATTCCAAATAGAGTAAAAAATCGTAAAATAACGATATTTGAAGAGTTAGCTGTTAAAGAAGAAATCACAAATTAATTTGAATATCATGACCGGTGTTATTATAGTATTAATTGCCGCAGCAGTATTCCTTTTTGTTTTTGAACCATTTTTTTACGTTCGTAAATTGCCAAACAGATTTATTACAAGAAAACAGGTAAGAAAAAATGAATTAAATGTCCTTAAAGAAAATCTGTTGGATAGTATAAGGGAACTCGATCTTGAAAACGCTACCGGGATGATTCCAAAGGAAGATTATCATAAATTGAGGAAAGCATATATTTCCCGGCTCGAAACAATTAATCATGAGCTTGGTGGATTGGGCAAGCCCGATAGAACCGATGATATAAAAAAACAAATTGAAATTGATATTAAAATACATCGCAAAAAACCCAAGATTGCAGTGGAGGATGGAAATTCTTTGATTTGTCCAAAATGCTCCGCCGGGAATCTTCCCGGCAGTAATTTTTGTTCTAAATGCGGCGAGAAATTATCTTAATTTGCTGTAACTTGATTACTACTTGGTACACGTGAATTTTCTGAACCGCTCTGAAGATGAATCCCGGTAAAATGGTGAGAGAGTGACATATTTGGTATCACGGCAATCATTTAATCAAATATACCTGCGGTTCCGGCATGATTTTTTAATGCAGGGACATTTGTAAATTTTTTTACTTGTCTGAAACGTTCTGCTGAAATATGAACTTTATAACTGCAAAATATTTCCTTTTCCGGCTGGTGATATTATTTTTAACCGTAACAACGGCCTTTCTCATTAATCCGCCCTTGTTTGCTCAAAATAGTGTTATAAAAGGTACTATAAAGAACGGAACAACGGGTAAACCGGCAAAAGTCGAGAAGCTCGCCTTGATTGGATTAGAGACCGGTATGAACATTCTTAAAGAAATGAAAGACGTTGATGCAGCTTTTACTCTTACAGGTCTAATGCCTTCAAAAACCCGCCCGAATCTCGTTCAGGTTGAATATATTGGCGTGAAATACAATACTGACGTCGGCATACCGTCCGGAAACGACACCGTTGCAGTTGAAATATTGGTATACGAACCGACTGAAGAATTAATGGATATATTTATTAAAGAAGCACAATACCGGTTCATTATGTCGGGCACTATACTACAGATACAGAAAATATTTGTGCTGGAAAATGATTCTGAAACACCGAGAACGTATATTAATGAGAATGGAACGTTTAAGTTCTATTCACCCGAAGAAAGTCACGGGTTCGATTTTATTACTGTAAGTACCGGATTCGTACCTGTAAACCAGGAAGCATTTGAAACGGAAGAAAAAGGCGTTTTTGCTATTGATTATCCCATTAGACCAGGAATGACGCAAGTCGGCATTTCATATCATGTGGGTTATACGAATAAAATGTACGCTTTTTCTGAAAAAATGTTATATGATATGAATAACTTTGTTGTGATTACGTCTCCTGCTGATATAATGGTAACGGGAGGCGGTCTAATACCCTCAGGCGGCACTGCGAACAGTGGTTTTGGTATCTTTAGCAGAGATTATTTAGCCCGCGGGGAGAACCTGTCATTTACGCTTACCGGAGGAACACCCGCTCCTTCATCCGGAGGTAATGTAATTTCCGTGCCTGAAATGGGATCCGGGTATATAATCTTGTTTATAATTTTGATAGTTGCGATACTTGGATTAAGTACTATTGTATCCCGCAATAAAGCGCCGGTAAAAGAAAATAAGAAAAAAGGTATTCCTGAAAAACTCATAAAGCGAAAAGAAGAGCTGATAACTAAAATTGCAGCGCTCGATGATAAATATACAGAAAATAAGATAATAGAATCCGATTATCACAGGCAGAGAGCCCTTTTAAGAAACAAACTGGTAGAAGTTTATAAAAAGACTGAAAGGGAGACATAAGTCGTTTCTGCCCGGTTTGAACACATTTTCCTTTGATTTTCCGTGCAAACACCTGTACCCGTATTTGAAGCCCAAAATCTCGTAAAGCGGTTCGGGCGTCTTTCTGCGCTTAAAGGGATAAATATCAAGGTGCATGAAGGCGACTTTATCATAATCTTCGGACCGAACGGCGCAGGTAAAACCACCTTTCTGAAAATTGCAGCAATGTTAACAGCGCCAACCGAAGGCAGCATCTTTTTTCGCGGGAAGAATATCCGTGACGCAGGAAGCAGTGCACGCAGTGAAGTCGGTTTTATAACACACAGTACATTTCTCTATCAAAATCTGACCGCGCGTGAAAATCTTCGGTTTTACGGCAGAATGTACCGCCTTAAAGATCTTGATGAACAAATCGGTGCAAAGCTTGAAGCTGTCGGTCTGCTTGAGCGCGCCGATGATCCGGTGAAGGATTTTTCACGCGGGATGCTCCAGCGGTTAACAATCGCCCGTGCATTTTTACACAATCCGTTTATCCTGCTGCTTGATGAACCGTATACCGGTCTCGACCGGACTGCATCGGAAATTCTAAATGACCTCCTGCGTTCATTTAATGCTGCTCACCGGGCAGGGTTAATGACGACGCATAATATTGACCAGGGATATGATATTGCAACTCATGCAGCCGTTCTCCATAAAGGGCAAATTCAATTTTTTTCAAATACAAAGAATATTACAAAGGAAGAATTTACGGCAAAATACAGTGAAATTGTGGGGAAAAGGTAATATTAAATGCACTCACGAAGCAGAAAATAAAAAATTAATGTATCTCGCAACGCCGCACCGAGAATTGTTTTCTTTGGAAAAGCAGTGTCGAAAAATGAATAAAATTTGTTTGCTGATAATTGATTTCTAAAAGCCAAAAGCTAATAGCTATTAGCTATTAGCGCCTTTGCGAGTGAATTTAAAATTAAATTCTATATACCAATCATGGCATACTGGGAACAGGTTTTCAATATTATTAAAAAAGACATAACAATTGAACTCCGTGCGAAAGAGGCTGTAAGCGCTATGTTGGTGTTCGGATTGATGGTTATTGTCGTTTTTTCGTTCGCATTTAATCTTGGTACTCGAGAGCAAATCGAAATTGCACCGGGATTGCTCTGGATTGCCTTTACGTTTGCCGGAATACTCGGGCTTAATCACTCGTTTGCTGCCGAATATGAAAATCACTGCCTTCAGGGTATGATGCTCGCGCCTGTGCCGCGCAGCGCGGTATACATCGGGAAATTAACCGGTAATTTCATATTTATGTTTCTGGCTGAACTGATTATGCTGGGTTTTTTTATATGGCTGTTCGATGTCCGGTTTACCGGCAGGTGGCATTTACTTGTTTTAACAATGATACTCGGGACGCTTGCGTTTGCAATTATCGGGACAATGTTCTCGGCAGTTGCATCGGGAATCCGTATGCGGGAATTTTTACTGCCGATTTTACAGTTCCCGGTAGTACTGCCCGCAATAATTTTTGCTGTAGAAGCAACCGCAGACCTGCTCGAAGAGGATACATTAGCAGGTTTTTTCGACGGAATAAAATTCTTATCGGCTTTTAACATAATATTTTTTACTTTGTGTGTATTACTGTTTGAATATATATTGGAGGACTGACGTACGTATGACATGCAAAACAAATTCAAATATATTTTTTACCGTAACATTCCTCTTTATGGCAGGGGCATTATACCTGGTATTTCTGTATGCACCGACCGAAAAGACCATGGGGGACGTACAGCGCATATTTTATTTCCATGTGTCCGGTGCATGGATTTCATTTCTGACATTTGCCGTAACGTGTTTCGGCTCAATCGGATTTCTTTACAGGAAAAATGTAAAATGGGACCGCGTCGCAAGCTCTTCCGCAGAGATTGGTCTTTTGTTTACAACCATCACGTTGATTACCGGCTCTATCTGGGGCAGATATGCCTGGGGTATCTGGTGGACGTGGGATGCCCGCCTTACATCGATGCTCGTATTGTGGCTGATTTTCCTTTCGTATCTCATGCTGCGCAGTTACATTGAAGAAGAAACCAAACGGGCGTATGTGTCTTCGGTCGTGGGGATTATCGGATTTCTGGACGTGCCGGTTGTTTATTTTTCAATTCGCTGGTGGCGCACCCAGCACCCTTCTCCGGTCATTGCAGGCGGTGAAAGTTCGGGGCTTGAGCCGCCGATGCTGCTCACGTTTATGTTCTGTCTCGCAGCCTTCACTATTTTCTATTTCTTTCTTTTGCGAATAAGAACAAAGTTGGAAGAAGCACGCGCAGAAGTAGATTTTTTATTCAAAGTTTTGGAACATCAATCAGAGGAATGTACGCCTCCGGCGGTCAACCGGAGGTAGATGCGCCTCCGGCGGAAAAAGTAAAGGAAATATACAATGGAATATCTTTTTTCGGCTTACCTGGTTATCTGGATACTACTTTCCGGATACATTTTCATGTTGCATAAAAAGCAAAACAACCTGTTTAAGGAAATCGAGCGGTTGAAATTGCGCATTCAGCCTGAATCAGAGTAGGGTACAAGCGATTATGCCGTTTGTCCCTGGGAATGTATTATACTATAGTTGGTTCATTATGTAGGAGCAGGTTTTAAACCTGCCCAATACATTGTTTTGGAATCTAAAACTTAAATGAAAATCCTCTCCGGTTATTTTAAAACCGGTTTTTATACCAAACCGGTATTCAATATCTTTTTAATTTCAGTTATTTATGCCCTGTTTATCACCGGCTACCGCGTCTTTATATCCGACCAGACGCAGTATTTACTCCTGCCCTTTCGCAAAATATACCCCGGCTTCTGCGTGAACGACTGGTTTGTATGGGGAACGTCGCACTATCATTTTTCCTTCTCGTACCTGATTCAACTTTTGTATTACCTGTCTCCGGGAAATATTGAAGCCGGAATGTTTATTGTCTGGTTTATATTTTTATTTGCGCATATTCATTCTTTATACTTTTTGACGGAATCACTCGGCGGGACATTCAGGAATTTTCTTGCCGTTATATTCTTCCTTGCAGCATACGCCTCGGTGAGCCTGGGTGATTCTATTACACATTCCGCAATATTGATACCCGCCTTCATGGCGATACCTGTTACAACCTACGCATTTGCATTCCTGTTTTCCGGAAAGTACAAAACTGCTTTTCTATTCATCGGTCTTGCGGCATTGATTCACGTGAACTTCGGCGTTATCGGGATTGCTGTTTTTTCGTTATATCTTTTCCTCAATTATAAAGAAATTGGATTTAGAACAATATTCACCTGCCTGGCAATATTTTTTATTATCGCCCTGCCGAATTTTCTGCCTGTTCTCATAAACTTTAATAAAAGCGACGAATGGCTGCGGCTTTCCTACTTTGTAAGGTCGCCGCATCATTATGACCCGCGGACGTTCGGCATTACGGAATGGCTGGAAACGATTATTCCAGTCGTTCTTGCGCTGTGGTTTCTTATTGTAAAAAGAGAAAACAAACCGGTGATTGAAGTAATTGCCGTAATGATTTGTTTGTTTTGCGGCGTCCTGATTATAAATCTTCTTAACGGACCTTTGATTTTTTATACAATATATGTATGGCGGTTTGCGCCGTATTTATTGATATTTTCATATATTATACTTTCAAAAGCACTGTTGTCCGAATTAAAAATCAATCGAAACGCCTTTTGGATGGTTTTTATCGTAGTATCGTTACTTTTAATATCGCATCATGGTTTAGAGTCCGGATTAAGAAGAGCAGTTATACTTTGTGCCGGTATATTTGTTTTTAATAAAATTTTGCAGTATAATATGAATTACGCTGTCCAGACGCTTATTCTAATTTTTCTTATTGTAATCGGAAACGGTTACAAAGGAATAGATGTTCATAACAAAATCGAAATGATGGAATGGATTAAGAAAAATACGCCGCCGGATGCTCTGTTTCTAACGCCGCCCGACATGGAAGGAATACGGCTGCATACACACAGGTCTATTGTCGTGAATGTAAAAAGCGCACCTATCGGGGTAGGAACGGAAATGTACGAATGGAAAAACAGACTTGAAAAAATAACAAATAGTAACTACATAGAAAACATGGAAGAAAAGGGTTTTCAACTGTGGGAAAAATTAACGGAATTCTACTTAAACAATTCACCGGAACAGATAAAAAACATCATGTCATTCTATAATACCGATTACTTTATAACCTATACCGATCATAAAGATTTTCATGTTCTAACTGATTCCGGATTTGATAAAGTTTATCAGGAAAATAACGCTGCAATCTTTCATCTTTCCAAATAAAATGTGTTATATGTTATAATATTTCGTAAATTACTGCGTATTTGAATACCGTTCAATCGAACATCATGAACGTACCTCGGCGCGTTCCTATCACGAAGCAGCCACTTTGTGACAGGATTAATACCAACATTGTATTTAAACATTGAAGTAATGTTGGAAAAAATTATCGGATAAACATTAATCTTAAAATTTAATTTTATGACATTTCATAAGAATGATATTGAGCACACGGTTTGTCCAATGTGTGAATGTGAAAAATATAAAAAAGCGTATGATTTTACTCCTTTCGCTGTTGTTCGCTGTGATGCCTGCGGTATTTTTTATCTTAATCCCAGGCCTGCCGAAAATGCTGCATTAAAGCTCTATGAAGATGATAACTATTATAAAGGTAAGGAAAGAGGATATTCAAATTACTTTTTACAGGAATCTGCGTTGAAAGCCACATTTCGTAAACTGCTGCAGAATCTAAAAAAGCGGGGTATTTACGGCGGCTCGCTGCTTGAGGTTGGATGCGGATACGGTTATCTTCTCGAAGAAGCAAAGGATTTTTTCGATTATAGGGCCGGAACTGATTTTTCAGATAATGCGGTGCTTCATGCCGGTAAAAAGGCAGACCTTGTTGTGAAAGGTGGAGTTGAAGCGCTGCCGCCGGAACGTAAATTTGATTGTATTATTTCCATGCATGTTATAGAGCATGTTTATACTCCGAAAGAATTTTTAGAGCAATTAATGCCCTATATTAATCCCGGTGGTCGTCTGGTGATTGGTACGCCTGATATGGGAAGCTTCTGGCGCATCATTATGGGGCGGCGGTGGTCTTCTTTTAAAGTCCCTGAGCATGTTATTTTCTTTGACAAAAAGTCATTAGCGGATTTAATGCATACTATCGGACTGCAAAATATTGCTATTATTCCTTATCCGCATGCATTTCCTGTATCTTTAGTTGCAGAAAAATTTGGTATTTCGTTTCCGTCTTTTTTAGACCGTTTTTATGTCTGGATTCCCGCAACAACAATTGCCATGTACGGTACTCTTTCACAGTGAGGTAACAATGCATAGTATCCCGAAATTTTCTGTGGTAATCCCCTTTTTTCAGGAAGAAGAAAATGTAGAAAAGGTTATCGCAGCTGTCGTTAACGTAATGAAAACGGTTGGTGAGCTTTATGAAGTGATATGTATTGACGATGGTTCCACGGATAATACCTGGTCGATTCTACAACAGGAAGCGGTTAACCGTCCGGAAATCAGGGCATTTCAATTAAGCCGTAATTTCGGCAAGGAGTCGGCTTTATGCGCAGGTATGGACAAAGCCCGGGGAGAAGCAGTCATCACTATGGACGGGGACATGCAGCATCCGCCTGAGTTGATCCCGGAATTTATACGCGTCCGGGAAGAAAACAACGCAAATGTGGTCGAAGGTATAAAAATCGACAGGGGTAAAGAAACTTTTTTCTCCCGGCTCGGAGCAAAAACATTTTATGCAATATTAAGCAAATTTTCAGGATACGATCTTACCGGCGCTTCCGATTTTAAATTAATGGATAAATATTTTATGAATGCCTGGCGTCAAATGCCCGAGAGGAGTATTTTTTTCAGGGGAATGTGCGCATGGCTGGGTTTTAAGCATGCGGAAGTCCCTTTTGAAGTTGCACCAAGAAAAAAAGGGAAAACTAAATGGTCGTTTTTCTCGTTGATTAAATTTGCATTATCGGGTGTCACGGCTTTTTCGTCCCTGCCGCTGCATATAATTACAATTTCCGGATTCATTTTTCTGATTTTTGCCGTTATCCTGGGCGCTCAGACCCTCTATAATAAACTTGCCGGAATAGCCGTAAGCGGTTTTGCTACGGTAATTCTACTGCTGTTGATTATCGGAAGCCTTTTAATGATAGGGATCGGTATCACGGGTGAATATATCAGCAGAATTTATAATGAAGTAAAAATGCGACCGAGATATATCGTTTCTCAAAGCGTTGATAAATACGGGAGTAATAGCGAGGAGTAGATTGCGTATGCAATAAGTAGTATGAATAAATTGTCAGAACCGCAGATGTACGCAGATGAAATGATCCCGCTTAGCGGGATGATTCCGAAGTTTTTGCATAAACCACCACCATGCGGCGGAGAACATCATGGAAATCATTTAATCATAGGCATCTGCGGTTCTGACATGTTTTTTGTCTCTTCTCGAAATTCTGTTAAAATTATCGGATAAATTTAAATATGGATATTTTTCTAAGGTGCTTATTCCCGTATAATACAAAAAATCCAAATATATCATTGACCTTTGGCTAAAGAAGCCGCAATACTTTTTACTTCGTTTATAGAAATTGCGCGCATGATAAAAACCGCTGCACCGTAAATTAGCAGCGCAAAAGGAATTTTCAGCCAGAACGACGTATATGGCGTGATTAACCAAAGAATAATAAACATCCCCGCAGAAGCAGCCGTTATCCGCAGACTATCCTTCCACGGAAAATACCGGGCAAATGGGTTTTTACCGTAATACGAATAACCGGCAAGTATTATACATTCCGATGCGATGCCGGTGTAGCAGCTGCCGATATACCCTAACCACGGCACTAAAAAAAGAGTAAGCCCAGCCTTAAATAAAAATCCTGTGGCGATAACAACGAGCACTTGTTTCTGTTTGCTGTATGCATATAAAGAATAAAGACTTACGTAATTCAAATAGTTCGGCACCAGATACCAAACAAGCAATTGTAAAGCGGCTATTGAGCCCGAATATTCTTTTAGACCATACATAATGCCTATTATATCTTTCGCAGTTAACGTAATGAAAACCGAAATAGGCAGCACCAAAAACAATAAGAACTTTACGCTCTTCTTATATATTTCTGCAAATTGCTCCTTGTCTTCGGTAACAATTCGTGATAATACCGGGAAAATGGTGTTACCCACTACGAAAGGAATAAGCAGCAATCCTTCGAGTATCTGCTGGGATGCTTTGAATAATCCTGTTTCGATATCCCCTCTTATCCATGATAACATCAATATGTCTATTCGCAGGTACAGCGCAGTAATAAATGTTGACACAAAGAAGGGCAGTCCGCTGCGAAGCAGACCTGTAATTATGCCGGCTTTTATTTTTCCTGTTCCGTATATTGTGAAAAAACGTTTCTGTATCCAAAATACGCCGGCAAATGCAGCAATAAAAGCTGAGACAGCATAACCCAGCAGGGGAGCGCCTACTTTCATTCCTTGCGATAAAAATATATATGTAATGATTAAAAGGAGGCTGTTACGCACTATGTAAATTATGCCGTATAGGTCCTGCCGTTCGTATGCCTGAAAGACGGAAATTACAGAGTTAAAAAAGGGCCACGTAAATAATACAATTACAGCATACTTCATAGCGTTTTGCTTTACCGGATCAAGCTCGATAAAAAAACCGTACAGCAAAACGCATGAGGCTAATAAAACCGCAAGTGAATATTTTATAATTAAGGGGCAAAGAAAATATGACGCACTCTGCCCCTTATCGCCCGGAATGGTCTTAACCATGTACGGTGTCATTCCGTAATCCATCACTACGTCAAAAATGATGATGAAATTCAGAAGATAGGCAAATATACCCAGAAGCTCGCTGCCCAGGCTACGGGTTATCATTATGAGAAATGCATATACCAGTACCTTGGATACAACCTGTGAAATGCCTAAGGATGCAATATTTTGAGTTATGCCGCGCTGCATGTAAAATATTTAATTATGCTAATACAATCCTTGTAACTTTGAGCTTAATAATATTCTAAAATTGTAACTTACGTTGTGCTATTGTTTTTAACGGCTATTAAGCAATTACACTTTTGCGGTAGCCGCCCCAAGTAATAAAGGCGGCTACCAACGAAGTTTTATGAATAATTCATATAAAATAATAATTTTTTTCTTTATAAAAAATCGAAAAAATATTTTGACATGATAATTGCCTGAACCATCCCTATGGGACAGGATTAATAAGATAAAAAATCCGGTTTATCATGTTGATCCTCTCTAAATTAAAGTTATTTTTTATTCATGTTAATCGATTTATAGTATTGAGTTACAGGCTTTTTTATGTTATATTAAAATTGATTGACCATTCGGAATAAAGTTATGAAAAATAAAGCATTGATAAAGAAATTAAAAAAGCTGCTCGGCAAAGACCGTGTCATAACCAACCCCGATGAACTGCTGGTATATGAAAGCGATGCACTGCCGGTAGAGAAAGCGATACCATGGGCTGTCTTGTTCCCGCATACGACTGAAGAAGTCTCTAAAATTGTAAAAGTACTCCGTGCTGCAGGTGCTCCGTTTGTTCCACGGGGAAGCGGAACCGGATTAAGCGGCGGGTGCTTGCCGGTTGGGGGAGGGTTTGTAATTTCTTTGACCCGTATGACAAAAATACTCGAAATCGACATTCGCAACCGTTACGCAGTCGTTGAGCCGGGCGTTATAACCCAGTGGATTACAGATGCAGTCGAAGCCGACGGTTATTACTTTGCCCCTGATCCCTCGAGCGGACTGGCATCTACGATTGGCGGTAACGTCGCCGAAAACGCCGGCGGACCTCATACTATGAAATACGGCGTAACCGTTAATCATATTCTCGGACTCGAACTGGTGCTCCCCGACGGGGAGATTGTTACCGTTGGAGGCAAAACGCTCGAAACTCCCGGATATGACCTTGTGGGTGTCCTTACCGGATCGGAAGGAACGTTTGCCATCGTTACAAAAGTTATTGTTAGATTGCTTCACCTGCCTGAATCATACTTGACATTTTATGTTGTCTACGATTCGGTCGATGATGCAACACGCTCGGTTTCCGGTCTTCTCGGTGCAGGGATTATTCCGGCTGCACTGGAAATGATCGATCCGGTTTTTATCGAGGCATTGAACGAGGCTTTTGATATGCAGTTTCCTGAAGACGCCGGTGCAATTCTAATTATTGAATTGGACGGAGCCGAAGCCGGAATGGAAATACTAAAAAAACGTATAATTGACGTATGTAATACGTTCAACGTCCGCAGCGTAGAAGCAGCGTCTTCAAGCGAAGAGCGGACTCGACTCTGGAAAGCCCGCAAACTTGCATTCGGTGCGGTCGGACGTTTAAGCCCCTGTTATTACACACAGGACGGTGTTGTGCCGCGCACAAAATTGCCGGACATACTTCGTAAAATTTATGAAGTCGGAAAGAAATACAACATCCGTATTGCAAACTCGTTCCATGCAGGCGACGGTAATATTCATCCATGCCTGATGTATGATGAACGCGTGCCCGGCGCA
>LJUD01000030.1 GCA_001304035.1 bacterium SM23_31
AATTTATATTCTACAAGCATTTATTTGGATAATATATTATAAAAGACTAAATGTTCTTACAAAAACAATAGTGATATTTCCCTCCCCCTCTATGGGGGAAGAACAGGGTCGGGGAAGAAATTTTAAGAAACGGTAAAATAATATCACCCTCCCCCGGCGAAGCCATCCTACAAATTATCCCCCTCCATACTGCCAAGTATTGCGAAGCTACTACTTCGCGGATGAACATTTCGTGGCTCAGGATGAGAAAATTAAAAGAACGTATATTGACATAAGCATACCCAAAAAACCTGTGTATTTCTTCATTACAGCGGGAAGAGCAAATAAAATTATAAGTTTGTTATTGAGTTCTTGAATTTATTTTCATACCTTTATAAATTGAATGTTAGAATTTTTCTTTGGAAATTGTTGTTTATTACCTGAGAATACGAAGCGATTTTTTTTGTGGAAATTATATTTTAAATTTTTTGAACGTTTTTCCTTGATTGTTTGTTATTGTTTTATGGGTTTTACTTCAAATCCCCTGTTTAAGGATTGTACGTTTAAAATAATTGTCTGACAGATTAAATCCTTTAATATTATCTTATTATGAAAACTCATATCTCTTTATGCAGTGTAATTGGCTTAATTATACTGCTTTTAATCCCATATTTTGCTGCTGGCCAGGATTATACCGGTGCACTGGAAGATGCCCTGGTAGCATTAAAAATCGGAGATTACAGCGAAGCTCGGAAATTGTTCCGACCGCTCTTAGAACTCGATACCGGAGACGACCGCGAAAAGGTTATGGGGTATTTTGAAACATTTATTGACATCGGGGAATACACTGCGGGTTTGGAAGAGATTGAAAAATATTTAGAAAAGACCCCCGAAGATCCCTTCCTGTTGAATATGAAAGGGCGGCTGCTTATATTAACTGGCAAATACGACGAAGCCGAAAAGGCGTTTATACAATCCCGCATGCAAAAATTTGATTACTGGAGAAATTTAATCGACCTTGGGGAATATTATACGAAAGTCGGACGGAGATACGAGGCAAACTCTTTCTATAACGAGCTAATAAATCAATATAATCGAGGTAATTTAACATCAGCTTTAGAAGCCGGCTATACTGCAAAAGCGATGGCGGCAAGCGGGCAGATTCATGAAGCTAACAACACATTTAATTTCGCTAACAGGATTGAACCCGAGAATGTACATATACTGCAATGGTGGGCGGAGTTGTTTTTAGAGGAATTTGCTCCTGACCTGGCACGTGCGAATTATGAAGAAGCGCTCGAAATAAATCCGAGCAAAGCAGACCTTTACTCGGGATATGCCAGAGCGCTTGAGAATTTTGCCGCCAGGGAAGAGATGGCGCTTTTGGCACTGGAAAAGAATCCCAACTGTGTAGAAGCACACAACATTATAGTAGAAATTCTTATTTTAGACAGCCGGTATGATGAAGCGGAACAGAAAATAAAGCGAATCCTCGAAATCAATCCTTCGTCAATTGAAACGTTAGCCTATCTCGCAGCAATTCACCACCTGCGCAACGAAACAGAGAAATTTGTCGAAGTCGAGAGACAGGCATTGAGTATTAATCCGAACTCGGGACAATTTTATTTCATAATCGGTGAAAACTGCGTTCGCCGTTTCAGGTATAAAGATGCCTTTACATTCGGCTACAACGCAATAGCGCGCAACCCGCAGCATTGGAGAGCCTATGCTATGGTGGGCATTAATCTCCACCGCACCGGCGATACTCAGCAGGCATACCGCTATTTGTCAAGAGCGTACGACAATGACCAGTTTAATGTATTTGCGTCAAATACCCTGAATCTGATTGATACTTATAAAGATTTTGAGACACTCGAAAGCGAACATTTCAAACTTCTGATCCACAAATCCGAAAGCGTCGTTCTCGGTAAGTCAATACTTGACCTCGCCGAGGAGAATTTCGATTCGTTGTCTACCCGCTACCCATACAGACCAGAGGGCAAAATTCAAATTGAGGCATATAACAACCACGACGATTTTGCCGTAAGGATCAGCGGACTGCCCGAACTTGAATTGCTCGGCGTCTGCTTCGGCGACGTCATAGCATTCGATACACCTAAAGCCCAGTCAGATTATGCAGACCAAATGGGTCTGTCAGCGAGTAAGTATAACTGGTCACGAAGCCTCTGGCACGAACTTGCGCATGTCATGGCGCTCGGTCTTTCCGACCACCGCGTTCCGAGGTGGTTTACAGAAGGATTGGCAGTATATGAAGAGAAGCGCTCCAGACAGGAATGGGCGCGGGATTTGGAACTCGAATTATATGCTGCCCTTGACCAGGATAAACTGCTTACCTTGGAAGAGATTAACCTGGGATTTACCCGTCCCAAGTTTCCCGGTCAGTTATATCTTACATATTATCAGTCTGCACGGTTGATCGAATTCATTGCCGGCAAATACGGATTTGAAGCCATTACCGCTCTACTGACTGAATTCGGCAATGGGACTGACCTTGAAACAAGCTTTATGAATGTTTTAAAAGACAGCCCCGAAAACGTGGAAGAGGAATTTTTCAATGAACTCCATTCAGAAATGCAGAAGTATAAAAACGTACTTACCGGTTTGCCCGACTTATTCGGAGAGGAGAAAGAGGTTTCATTCCTGGAAAAATTAACAGGAGGCACGAAAAACCCGTTTTTAGAAAAATTGAAAGAGGGATACGAACATTTCAAAAATCTGAATTACGACGAAGCCGAACGGAAATTTCTCGAAGCAATCGAGCTTTTTCCAAATTTCATAGAACCGGGTAATCCCTATGAGGGACTGGCTCAGGTATACCGCGCTCAAGGGCAGAGAACGAAGCTGCAGGAAATTCTGAAACGTTATTTAAGCATTTCAGAGCATGCGGAAACGGAGGCGCGGGAACTGGCGGGTATGCTCAGGGAGGATGGTATGCTGGAAGAAGCTGAATATTACTATAAACGCTCTATTCAGGTTCAGCCTTATGCAATCGCCACATACACAAACCTCGCCGAAATATACAAGAGTAGAGAGCTATTCCCGAAGGAAATCGAAGAACGGCGTATTATCATTGCCTTGAACCCGCTTGACAAGTCAAAGGCTTACTACAATCTTGCGCTGAGCCTTTTTAATAACGGGCAGACACAGGAAGCTAAAATGGAAGTGCTGAAATCACTTGAAATTGCCCCGGGATTCAGAGATGCCCAAAAATTGCTTTTAAAATGTATTCAATTTCCAAACTGAATAATAACTAATTTTAAATGCAGCATAGTATCTATAAAATTTATGAATAATGACATGAAAAAAAAATATTTGTATCGTTTATTGTTATGCGCTTGCTTAGCGAGTACCGTGATTCCGGGTATGCCGGAAGTAATCAAAGCCCAGGATGACCATGGTTTCCGGTTCATAAGAATTCAAGTTGATGATACACATACCAGCAGTTATTACAGCAGGTCCAGCCGCGGGGGCTGGTCCCGCCGCGGGGGAGGCGAGCCCGGTTGGATTCATGACTATCCAACGGCCGAAGATAATTTATACGAAGCGATAGATAAAACCACGAAAATACAACTTGCAGGTCAATACATGATACTGACCTTGAGGGAAGAACGGATTTTTGAGTATCCATTTCTATATTTAAGCGAACCCGGCCGCTGGCAGATTAACCAGACTGAAGTAGATTATCTCAGGGAATATTTTGCACGGGGCGGATTTATTATGTTTGACGATTTCCGGGGCACCGGTGAATGGGCGAATTTTTATTATAACATGAAACTTGTGTTTCCCGATAAAGAGCCGGTGGAAATTCCGAATGATCACGAGATATGGTCTGTATATTATGAAATCGATCCGTTGGAAGCGCCTTCCTGGGTTACTCCCCGGTACAGCAAATATGAGGATAAATATTACACATACTACGATGATAATGGCCGCATGATGTGCATTGTCTGTTTTAACCAGGATGTGGGGGACGGCTGGGAATGGCCGAATCGGAGACTGGACCAGGCTAATACCCTCCCGTTCCAGATGGGAATTAATTTTATTATATATGCATTAACGCATTAATACACTGTGTGATACGCTTGTATTCGACTGATGCAAGACATATATCCGGCAGTAAAGCTTGTGCATTTAGATCATCATTAACAAAAAAGGAGATTATACGTGAAAGATAACGAATTAGACAACGTCAATGAGCCTGATGACCTTGATAAAATAGAAGATGCCGAGATTGATGAACTCTCTGTATCTATAGAAGATAGCTCTTCCAAACCTGTTGTCGAACCCGCTGAAAAACCGTCAGCTAAATCCAAATCCAAGCCTGAACCGGAACCTCCGGCACCCCGTTTGAAGGAGACTCCTTCCGCAGCAACAGTAAAAGCGGAACCGGTCCCAAAAACCTGGACGACGGAAGAACCTGCTATTTCAAAAGAGATCGGCGAGGATATTCTAAACAAGCTGCAGAAAGGCAAAGAAGAAATTAATAACGAATTAAGACGCCGTATTGTCGGGCAGGAACGGGTTGTCGAGGAGGTTCTCATTGCTCTTTTTGCGGGTGGGCACTGCCTAATTACAGGTGTTCCCGGGCTGGCAAAGACACTTCTGATTAAATCACTCGGTGAAATTCTTGACCTGTCGTACAAGCGAATTCAATTTACACCCGACCTGATGCCGGCAGACATTACCGGAATAGAGGTTATCGAAGAAGACCGTTCTTCGGGCAAACGTTCTATTCATTTCGTTAAGGGACCGGTTTTTGCAAATATCATCCTTGCAGACGAAATCAACAGGACACCCCCGAAAACACAGTCTGCGCTATTGGAGGCTATGCAGGAATACCAGGTAACTGCCGGAGGTGAAAAATTTATATTGCAGAAACCATTTTTCGTGCTGGCAACACAAAATCCCATTGAACTCGAAGGTACTTACCCGCTTCCCGAGGCACAACTCGACAGGTTCATGTTCAACGTTGTTATCGATTATCTTTCTGCGGAAGATGAACTGACCGTAGCAATGACTACCACATCACAGGAAGAGGCTGAGTTGAAAACAGTCATGAGAGGAAAAGACATTATTGAGTTCCACTCATTAGTAAAAAAGGTTTTTGTGCCCAGAAATGTCGGAGAATATACCGTAAACCTTGTGAGAAGCACGCGCCCTAACGAAGATAACGCACCGGATTTTATAAAAAAATGGGTGAGCTGGGGTGCGGGTTTGCGCGCAGCACAGTACCTGCTGCTTGGAGGGAAAGTACGTGCCGTATTTCACGGACGGTATAACGTGGCAATCGAGGATATTAGATTCCTCGCATATCCCGTACTCCGGCACCGTGTTCTAACAAATTTCTATGCGGAATCGGAAAATGTCAACTCGGATAAGATAATCGGTATGTTGTTAGAAACAGTAACCGAACCCGTTTCGGGATTAACGTAACAAATACCTCAATTCACGAAGCTTGAGAATTTGATGGCATAACCGGACTAAATAAGTTATGAATAATTGAGTTTACCAAACGTCTAATAATAAAACTACTATTATAACTCGTAAATATGGCTGAAACAACGACACCGGCGCAAGCCCCGCGCCGTTTTATAGACCCGGAAATTCTTTTACGTATTTCGAATCTTGAACTTATTGCGCGTAAAGTAGTGGAGGGATTTATTTCCGGTCTGCACAAAAGCCCATACAAGGGTTTCAGCGTTGAATTCATGGAATACCGCCCTTATATTCAGGGTGATGACCTTAAGCGAATCGACTGGAAGCTTTATGCCCGTACCGACCGTTACTATATCAAAGAATTTGAAGAAGAAACAAATGCCAATTGTCATCTGCTGGTAGATATCAGCAATTCCATGGCCTATACGACCACAAAGATGACCAAACTTGAATACGGATTCTTTTTAGCAGCCGCACTTGCCTATTTTGTGGTTCGGCAGCGTGACAGTGTCGGGATGTACTTTTTTGATGATAAAATCGTGGACAGGATCCCTCCGAAAAGCACATCCGGGCATCTTCATACAATTTTAGGCAAACTTGAAATGGCTCAATTAGGTTTGAAAACGGCGATGGGCAAACCGTTCCATGAGATTGCCGAGTCGATAAAAAAGCGCGGGATAGTGATCATTATTTCCGACTTGCTGGATGACCCGGAAGAAATAGTAAGCGGACTCAAACACTTCCGCTTCGACGGGAACGATGTTATCATTTTCCATATCTTAGACCCGTTCGAAACAGCGTATAAATTCAAAGATATTGTAGAACTTGAAGATATGGAAACGGGTGAAAAGATGATTCTTTTGCCGGAAGCTGCCAGAGAAGTCTACCTGTATAACCTGGAACGGTTTCGTTCCATAATTAAGAAAAATTGCGGATTATTAAGCATAGACTATAATATTATAACTACCGATCAACCGCTGGACTTTGCACTATTTCATTATTTAGCCGGAAGAAGTAAAAGAAAGTAACAAAGGACTTTTAGAAATAAAAATGCAAAATAATCTTATTAATATGAAAAAAACCGGCTAATAAGAGCATTTTACATTTTTCGTTTTGAATTTTATTATTCAGGGGAGCAGTAATTGTCTTTCATAAATCCACTCTTTTTAATTGCGATAAGCACGGCGCTGCTGCCGATTATCTATCATCTTATTCGGAAACTGCGGGCAAGGAAGATAAGATTCAGCTCTCTTATCTTTCTCAAAGCGACGCCCAAGGAGCTAATTAAAAAGCGCCGTCTCCGGGATTTAATATTATTAATTGTTCGATCCTGTATTCTTGGATTTCTTGCGTTTGCATTTGCACGACCATTCCTACCCGAGGAAGATATTCCCTTTGTTGCACAGATCGAGGATAAATCGGTTGTTATACTTATTGATAATTCATACAGCATGCAGTACGACGATTTATTTGAGCAGTCATTAGATAAAGCAAACGAGTTGATAGATAATGCCGGATTCGCCGATGAATTATCAATTATCGTGTTTTCAGATGAAGCCGAGCAGGTAACCAGATTAGACGGCGATATAGGGCTGCAACGTGATATATTACGCAGTATGGTAAACATTAGTAACCGTGCCACCGATTTCTATAAACCGATAACGCTGGCTGAAGAAATTCTTAAGGATGCGAAACATCAAAAACGTGAGATTGTATTGATCTCTGACTTTCAGAATTATGCCTGGAGCAGCAGATTCGACAACTGGAATTTAGATAAAAACATAAAGTTTATTCCAGAGCAAATTTCCTCAGACAAACCGGTTAATTCGTATGTAGCACAATTTAATCGAAAGGTTGCCCGAAGCGGTGAGGATGTTGCAACAGAGTATGATATTCAAGTTGAATTTCAAGGTAAAGATCCCAACCGCGATTACGAATTGAGCCTTTCTGTTAATGGAAAAGAGGTCGAAAAGAAAAAGATAGAGACTATGAAGTCCGACCAGGTCATTTTTCAGCAATTCAACTTGAAGCGGGGAACATACCAGGGCTATGTTGCCTTAGAAGACGACAAATTAAACATTGATAATAAGTATTATTTCAGTTACGAAATTGTTGATCGTCCTTCTATTCTCTGTATTGATGAATCTCCCTCATCAGAAGAGAATGATGTCTTTTTTCTCGGTAATGCTTTTGAAATGGGAGATAAATCTGATTACAGTTTTAACACAGGCAATAAATCGAGCTTAACACGTACGCAGCTTATTAACCATGACTTGGTTATCCTCACAAATTTAGGTTCATTAACAAGCCAGCAGCTCACTAATCTTAAGCGGTACGTTGAAGACGGCGGCACAATAGTAATTTCACCGGGAGGCAGGATCAACATTCAGCGGTTTTCAAATTATCTCGAGGAATTTGGAATCGGCAGAGCAGATGAAATTATTGAGATGCTGAGTTTGCGTGAAATTGCAATTATGGGAGAATATGACCAACACCATCCGATTTTTTCCGTTTTCGCTGAAACCGGTGCCGGCGACTTGTTCCGTCCAAGATTTTATAAATATATAAAAATTAATCCCGATACAAGCGCATCTGTGCTTGCAACACTTAATACGGAGGACCCGCTGCTCATCGAAAGGAAACTGGGCGGCGGTAAAATCCTAATATATGCGTCCACATTCGATAAAAGCTGGACTGATTTGCCATTGACTGAAATCTACGTACCTTTTGTATATCAACTGGCAAAGTATGCCGTAACTACAAAGCAAAGAAAAACGGACTTTTTTGTCGGCGAACCCATTATGTTAAAAGGGAAATCGGGAGAGGTATGGGAGGTAAGCGCTCCGGGTGATAAAATTTTTAAGGTAACTATGGATGAAACGGGAACGGGGTACTTTCGAGAAACAGGGGATGCGGGAAACTATATCGCCGCATATGGCAGCGAGATGTACTATTTTTCCGTAAATGTAGACACGCGTGAATCGGAATTAATTATGCGGGACGCAGAAGAAGCATACGCTGCTGTCGCCCAACCATCTGAGGAGGTCGAGCAGGAATTAAAAAAGGCGGCGCTTGCAGAACACAAACTGGACGAAAAACGGCAAAAACTCTGGCGATACGTAATCCTGTTCGTGGTTTTATTACTGCTTTTCGAAACTTATTACGCAAACAGACAATTAAACATAAAGATAATTTAATAATTTTATGAATTAAACAGCTTTTAATAGTAAATAGGTAGAATCTATGCTCTAATAATGCATTCAATATATCAACAACAAGAGGGGTCATCATGTATACTTCAACAGAAAGAGTTAAAAATTTAATCAAAGACATTAAGAAGCGCTGGAGAAGGCGGGCGCTCAAACAGGGTCTTGCACTGAGCCTTTTTACGTTCGTCTTTTTTGCCGCCGTTTTCTTATTATTGAAATACCGGTTTGAAATTCCACCGTTTTATCAAACCGTAATTATCGGCACCGGTTCTCTTTTTCTGTTGGCGGTGATAATACAGTTTGTCATTCGTCCGGGTTTTCAGCGCATTACCGAACAACAGATCGCTTTATTTATCGAAGAGAAAATCCCTGAAATGGAAGACCGAATCAACAGCGCCATTGAACTTGACGCTTCTTCTGCAAAACGTGAGCGTAATATTATAATTGATAAATTAATAGACGACGCCACGGAAAAGAGTAAATCGATTCAGATTACAACAATCGTTGACCGTAAGAAAGAACGTATTCTTTCGTATAGTTCGTATGCTTTATTCGGTCTCTTTTTACTCTGTGTTGCTGCATTCTGGGATGAAATAAGTGTAGCCGCTTCGGAGTTTGAGGTTTCCTTTGCGGGAATGGCAGAAGATAAGCAAGCTTTTGTAAGTATTGCTCCCGGAGACATCGAGATTGAAAAGGGTCAGGACCAGGCAATCGTTACAAAATTAAAGCTTGATACATATGAAGATGTGGTGCTGCATTATAAATCGGGTGAGGACATCTGGAAAAAACAGGCGATGGAAAAAGGGATAGACGAACCGGTATTCATGTACCAATTTCTCAGTATTCAGGAACCGATACAATACTATGTTGAGCTTAATCAAGAACAGTCATCAACCTACGAAATATCGCTGTATGAATTTCCAAAGGTCACTAAAATAGACCTGAAGTATGAATACCCCTCATATACAGGCATACCGGACAGGGTAGAAGAAAATACGGGCAATATCCGCGGATTAAAAGGTTCTAAGGTTTCCGTTACGATAGAAACATCAGGTTCAACAAAAACCGGTGAAATGGTTCTCGAAAACGGCAAGCCCGTTCCGCTTCAGTCAGTGGGTGAAGGGCGTTTTCGCGGACAAATCACACTGGATGAACCGGATTTATACCACGTTAAATTAACCGATGAACAAGATAAAAATAACAAGTTTCCAGTAGAATACCGGATTGTGCCTGTAGAGGATGAAAAACCCATTATCACTATCACCGACCCGCAGCGGGATATCAGGGTCAGCCCTATTGAAGAAGTACTTGTTGCGGTTAACGTAACGGATGATTACGGTGTCGAAGATGTGCAGATGAATTATTCCGTTAACGGTGAGGAAGAAAAAGCGATTAACATGATTAATAATGTCTCAAAAGGTGAGGAGAGTGTTTCCAGTTCTTATTTATTCCTTTTGGAAGATTTTTCCCTTGAGCCGGGTGATCTTATATCCTACTACATGGAGGCGGAAGATAATTACCATGTAGGCGATCCTGAAGCTACGGACATATATTTTATGGAGGTAGTTCCGTTTGACATGCTTTATACCCAGGTATTCAATGAGGCGTCTGAACAGCAGCAACAACAGCAAAGCGGACAGCAGCAAAGCCAGGTAGTACTCAGCCAGCAGCAAATAATTGCCGCTACGTGGAAACTGCACAGATTACGGAATGAAATGGAACCTGAGGAATTTAAGGAATCCCTTGATGCGCTTGTACAGGCGCAGTCAAATTTGAAAAATAATATTGAGGAGCGTGTAAATTCCACCGCTTTTTCGATGGAAATGGTTGATGATGAAACGAATCAGAAAATTGCAGAATATCTGCGGGCAGCCGTGAAAGAAATGGGCAACGCACTTAATGAACTGGAGAACGCCAGACTCAAAGAGGCACTCAGCCCGGAGCAGAAAGCTCTCAATAATTTGCTTAAAGCCGATGCTTTGAACAAAGAAAAACGCATACAGAGAAGCCAGCAAAGAGGCAGCCAGCAGGGAAGCCAGCAGAGTCAAAGGGATTTTATGACGGAACTGCAGGATCTCGAACTTCAAACCGACAGAGACAGATATGAAATGCAGCAGCAGCGCCAGCAAGAACAGCAAGACCAGGAAATAGATGAGGCACTTGAAAAAATAAGGGAGCTTGCGCGAAAACAAAAGAAACTTCAGGAACAAAGCCGGCAAGCTCAGCAGGAAGAAGAGGATAGACGGTTAGCAGACAGGCTGCGGCGTGAACAGGAGCAATTGCAGCAGGAAGCAGAAGACATTGCCCGGCAAATGGAGCAGATGTCGAGAAACAATCAGCAAATCAACCAGGAGATGCAGGAGCGTTTGCAGCAGGCTCAGCAAAATATGCGCCAGGCAGCAGAGCAAATGAACAGAAATAACATTCAGCAGGCAATGTCGCAGCAGCGGCAGGCAATTAATAATCTCGACCGCGCACAGCAGGAGCTCCAGATGGCACGAGCTGAAAACAAACGTGATATGGTCGAAAATTTCATGGATAGATTCCAAGAATTTAAAGAACAGGAAACTCAGCTTGCCCGCGATATCGAAAATACTTACAATGAAACACAGCAGCTTGAAAATAGAAGACCGGCAAGAGAGGATATAAGGAGACTCTCGAATAAGCGCGAAGACATGATTGATAATACTCAGAGTCTACAGAATCTTGCACAGGCTATCCAGGAGAAAACAGAAGAAGCCAACCCTGAAATTGCTAATGAAATGAGAAATTTTCAGCAGGCAATGCAGCGGGAGGATCTGGAAAATCAAATGGACGACTCACAAACGGCAATCGATCAGGGTTTCTTAACAATGGCGAAATGGATCGAAGATAATATTCAGTTATCAATGGAGCGGCTTACATCACAGGCGCAAAACCTGGAAAGTGAAATTCCTTTAAACGAGTTGGAACAACTCAACCGGGGAATACAGGAACTTAGAGACCAGCTGAACCGTTTCGATGATGTCTTTACACAGGAACAAAGAAACCAGGAAGAAATGCAGAGACAAGCCGAAGAACAGCAGCAGGATCAGCAGATGCAGCAAAATCAACAACAGCAGGGTCAACAGCAGCAGCAGAACCAGCAGAGTCAACAACAACAGAACCGGCAGGGTCAACAGCAGCAGGGACAACAGCAAGGACAGCGGCAGGCTCAGCAAATGCAGCGTCAACAAGGACAGGGACAGGGACAGAACCCTGAGCAGATGACGAGAGAAGGAGGTCAGAGACAGGAACAAACAGACCCGAATCAACAATCACGAGCCAACGCTGTGCGGTTTCAAAGAGAGATTCAGCGGACCGATGAAATTCTTAACAGGCTGGAACGTGATTTCGGCAGCGATGCTCAAGTAAACAGGTCTCTTGATGCAACCCGAACTTCATTGGGGCAGTTGCACAATATCGGCATACTGCTGGACGAAGCAAGCGAGGAGTTTTTCAAGAATACCGTCAAGGAATCAATGTCCCAGATTGAAATGAACCTCATGAAAAAGTTAGAGAACCTCGAACTTGAGCAGAAACTTTATGAAGCGCGGAATGCCGACGTACCGCCCGAATATAAAAAATCAGTTGAAAAGTATTTTGAAGCACTCTCAAAAACCAAAAAGATAAAAAGGTAAGGATAAAGTAATAGCAGAGATATTATGTTGGAATCACTATTCGAATGGCTCTTTAAATTTAAATTATCAAATTATTTTCCAGACGGTAAGATCGTTTTTCAGGCGGGTCGGGCACTGTATCCGTTTCTCGGTCTCATCTTGTTTTTATTGATTGCTTTCGCCGTTATTTATTTCATAACCAATATTTATACAACAACGCGAAGCAAAACGATTTCGATTACACTGAGAGCTGCGGCACTTTTGGTACTGTGCCTTCCCCTTCTGGAGCCGATGTTAATAATGCCGGACATAGTGCCTAATGAAAATTTTCTTGCCGTTTTGATCGACGACTCCGTAAGCATGACCATCGACGATGGCTATTATAAGGAAACACGCAGCGGGGATGCCGAGTATATCTTAATTGATGAGAAAAAGGGTATCATTCAGGAACTGGAAGAGAATTTCAAAGTCCGGTTATATTCGTTCAGCGATGAGGTGTCACGGGTCGACAGTATTGAATACCTTACGAATGAGGGAAGAGGAACAAATCTAACAACCGGACTCCAGCGGATTATTTCCGATTTCAAAGGATTGCCCCTTACCGGGGTAATTTTATTGACCGACGGCGGCGACAATAGTACGGACGATCCACAGAATCCGGTTGAAGAGCTCCGCAGCCTTGAAATTCCCCTGCATGTAATTGGTCTCGGCAGTGAAGAATTTGAGCAGGAGAGAGAACTGCTGGATGTTACATACAGCGAGGGTTTGAAAGAAGGAGCCGGCGCTGAAATATCGGTAAAAATGAGGAGCTGGATCGAAGAAAAAGAACCGGTGAAAATCAGCATTTATAAGGATGACGAATTAAAACATACCGAATTGAAAAACCTGAAAGGGGAAGGTAAACTCGATAATATCACATTTTTCTTCGAACCGGAAGAAAACGAAGCAATTGAATATACGTTACAGTTGGAAAAGCTCTCGAATGAAATAAATACTTATAACAACTCCATGAATCTACTCATCGATACCCAGAAGGACTCGATAAGGGTTTTATTTTTTGAAGGACGTCTCCGCAGTGAATTTAAGTTTATCAAACGTGCCCTGGAAGATGACCAGGTTTTTGAATTCACCTCGCTGACGCGCACAGGCGGCAGTAAATATTTCCGCCAAGGCATTAAAAATCCCGACGAATTAAAAGGCGGCTTTCCAAGACTTCAGGAAGAATTGTTTCGATACAAAGCAATAATATTCGGTGACATCGAGAGATCGTATTTCGCCTATGAACAGCTTGAAATGATAGAGCAGTTTGTCAAGAACAGAGGCGGCGGATTTTTAATGCTGGGTGGACAGAGTTCCTTTGCCGAAGGTGACTATTGGAACACCCCGATTGATGATATTCTCCCGGTAGTGATCGACCCGACCCGTAAACAAATTATCCAGCCTGATTTCTTTAATCCTGCACCCGATCCTGAGGAAGTGGGAATGAAATTCGTTCCAACCCGTGCCGGTCTGGAGTATCCAATTTTGAAACTGGCAAACGATATCGGGACCAACAGGGATTTGTGGGACCAGATGCCGAAATTAACCCACATAAGTCTTTTCGGAGGAGTAAAACCGGGAGCGACGGTTCTGGCGGAAAAACCTGACGACGAGCATGGTCCAAGCGAACCGTTATTATTGATTCAGAGATACGGCAAAGGGCGGACTGCCGCTCTTGCATCAGCAAGTACATGGCGGTGGCAGTTACAGCTTGAATCAGAAGATACCCGCCATGAGCGGTTCTGGCGGCAGCTTGTCCGGTGGCTCGTCTCAGCAACACCGAATAAAGTCAATATTGCTTTGGATGAAAATCTTTACTCCCCGGGTGATGAAGTGCCGATACGTGTCAATGTATACAATGATGATTTTGAGCCGCTCGAATTTGTCGATGTTCAGGGAACAATCACCGACCCGTTCGGCAGCGTGCATCCTTTGAATTTTCATCCCGATTTAAGGGAAGAAGGGGAATATTTAAGCGAATTTGTATCCCGGGACCCGGGAGTGTATAAAATCAACGTGGAA
>LJUD01000293.1 GCA_001304035.1 bacterium SM23_31
CCCAGCCTGTTTTCTCCTCCGGGAAATGAATCAAACGGTATTGTCTCTCCGAGCAGGCGCTTAGCCTCTTCCGCCGATATTATAAGAGTATTAACGCATCGTCCCGCCTCTTTTCGTGCTTCCCGGATGGTTTTTGAGCTTTCCTTCGCAATAACGACGGCATACTCTTCAAGACGTTTAGAAATAATCTCTGCCGCTCCATACAGGATTTTTGCGCGTTCAAACACGGTCAATTTGCGGGCGGTTTTGAATCCCTTTTCCGCAGCATCAAGGGCTAACTTCGCATCTTCTCTTGATGCGCCCGGAACATAATCTATTACCGAATCATCATACGGGTCATGTACTGTAATCTTATTTTCCCTGTCAATCCATTGAGAATCAAGGAGCATTTTCATTTTTTACCTCCAATAGTTAAAAGGTCAATGAGCATACTGTAGCCGGTTTGCTTTCTTCCGGCTCCCGGACCGACAATTGTAACATCTTCCAAGGTGTCGGTAGTAATTGTAAGTGCGTTAACTGCACCATTGACAGACGCAAGCGGATGACTCAGACAGATTTTAACCGGACTGACCCCGGCAATTATTTCTCCATTCTTTTTTTCTACGCTTGCAAGCAGTTTGTATCGCTGGTTACCACTTTTTGCCTTTTTAATGTGCTCGGACGTCACGTCCGTAATACCCTGGCATGGTATATCGTCCGGTTTCAACATCTTATTAAACACTACATTCGCAAGTATTGTCGTTTTGGCAAGGGCATCCCAGCCTTTAACATCGGCATCCGGTACTGCTTCGGCATATCCTAACTCCTGTGCTTTTTTCAAAGCCTGTTCATATGCCATTCCTTCTTCCATTTTCGTGAGAATGAAATTAGTAGTACCGTTAAGTATACCTTGAACCTTCAATATTTCAGAACCTGCCAGTGTTTCTCTGATCAAGTTTAACAACGGGGTTCCGCTCATTATTGTACCCTCGAAGAGAAACTCAACACCTTTTTCGTCGGCAAGCGATTTCAACTCGCGGTAAAACAGCGCCAACGGTCCTTTATTTGAAGTAACGACATGCATCTTTTTTTGAAATGCCGTCTTAATATGCGCTGTTGCGGGCTCTGCTGTCTTAATGTCGGTATAGGTCATTTCGAGTAAAACATCGGCATCGGCTTTATTAATTGCATCGAGCCCCATTATTCCGGTTTCGCCGCCGGGATATTTATTTAAAGACTCATCTTGCGAAACCATTTTCAGCGCTTTGGACAAGTCAAGCCCTGCATTGTTGATAACGCTGCCTTTGAGCATGTCGACGATACCGACGGTTTTATACTCAAATCCATACCGTTCCGAAAGGCTGTCCTTTTTCTCAATAAGAAGCTGTGCAAGAGCCTGCCCTACGTTTCCAAATCCAAAAAATAATAATCTAAACATTTTTCTCTCCAGTAGTTATATAAAGATCCTATTAAATTATGCTTAATTCCGTTGAAAAAATCTGATGTACTTCGAAATACTCGATATAATATAATCTTGCCTGATTTAATAATGATTAATCATTTTCAGACTCATTTAATTTTATCCAAAGCCTGTTCCAGGTCCGAGATGATATCGCCCGGATGTTCGATTCCTTTAATGCGCTGATACTTATCTGAGCAATGCGCATTCTCAATGATCGAATATCATTTAATAACAAAATCGCAGACATCGGACTTAACAAGAATTCATTATCGCGATAGTGCCAGAACTTAGCCCATGTGGCGAAACCTCCCCTCATTTCATCGGTTCCGACCTTACTTGCTATATTTTTTTTGGCAATAAGCAGACCTGCTATGGAAGTTCCGCTGGCGCCCATTACTTTGGTAGCGGATTGAATAACTATGTCCGCACCGAATTCCAGAAGGCGCGTAAACGCCGGGGAAGCACTTGTTGAATCGACGATAAGAGGTATATTGCGGCTGTGTGCTACTTCGGCTATCATTTCAATATCGAATATTGTTACCGAAGGATTAGAAGGAAACTTGCCGTATAAAAAGCGTGTACCTTTATCCGATTTGGATTCCCATTCTTTTAAATCGAATGGATTTTTTATCCATCTTACTTCAATACCCTGCTCCTCCGACCTTTGTACCCAGAACTGCTGGAAAGTCCCGCCGTACACTTTGGCACAGGAAACGATATTCGGTGCAGGCAAGGAATTGTCTTTTATAAGAAAAGGGTCAGTGGCAGTTCTAATTACTGCCATTCCGCTTGCAGTTGCCACACAACTTGCTTCAATGTCTGAATCGTATGTCTCCAGCAGGGCAGCAGTTTCTTCAAGGAAATAATTGGAAGGATTCGCAATACGCGAATAACACAACTTATGCATCTCGTATGCAAGTCCTGCCTCTATTTCACAGCTGTTATTATAAACCTGAGCAGTTGATAAAAACACAGTCCCCATAATTGAAACATTATTGAGTGAAAAAGCCTGTTTCAAATCGCATAATCCGTGAGTCGCAATAGTGTCAAACTTCTATTTTTTCGCAAAGTTAATATAGCGTTGACGGTCTTTCAACATTTATTTTCCGACTTCGACCCAGTATTAATAATCTTTTTTATTATCACTATTCATTTGTCATCTCCTCCTTCAACAATATTAAAAGAAGTCTCACTTTTGTATGTTTTTAAAACTACCATTGTCTTTAAATGCAGGATATGAGGGAGTTCGATCAATTTATTTATTATCAAATCGGCGTCGCCGGTTATATGATAGAATTCCAGTAATTCCTCGATTTTAGTTGCGGCATCGATAAATTCTTTAACAGCATCTTTTCCATGACGGCTGAGCGTTACTTCAACAAATGTGAATGTTTCAATTCCAATAGAGGAAGGATCAACAAGTGCAACATATTTTCTGATTACTCCATTTTTTTCTAATTTTCTTACGCGTTCGAGCATCGGCGGCGGCGAAATGCCGGCTTTTTTAGCCAGCTCGGCATTTGTAATTCTGCCGTTCTTCTGTAAAATCTTAAGAATTTCTATATCGGTCTTATCAAGTCTCACAGGCACATCATCTTCATTTTACTTTAATATGAATATAATATATCGATAATTCTGATAAAATCAATAAGAATTTATATATTTTTACAAATATCACTAATATTATTACCAAATAGACGTATTATCAATAATAATACTTGCTAAAAATTAAAAATCCGACACTTTCAAACGATGACCTGAAATTACAGCTTGCTAAATTCTCACCTGGCTCATTACATAAACAAAACTGTTATGTTAAATGGAATTTTAGAAATAACCGGCATAATTAGTGCCCGGTAAGGTGCTTTTAAGCGATGTTTACAGTTATTGGGCATGGTAATAGTTAAATATTAAAGATAAAAAATCTTCTTCGTTTTTTATAAGAAGGCTGCGGGAGTTTCTTTGGAGCGGGAAATTTGTCTCTGACATATTTTTCATGCAAAATCCCATACAGCAGGATAATACATGATTTTGTTATCACTGAATTCAGATGTCTGATTTAGCTGGATTTACATAGGAAATTGATATAGTCCGGTTTTTTATTATTCTAAATCCTTTTCAATCTTTTGTTTCCCTAAATATGCAGAAATTATCCAAAGGAGCATTAATAAACCGCAAATCGTTACTATAATATACAATTTGCCAAATATATCACTCATGCTCAATGGTGGATCGACAAGAACCTTATATTTCAATAATGTGAACAGAAATCCCAAAACAACAAAAACAATATATATTATTATTATAGTTTTCAATTTAAATTTCCGAATAGGAATTCCTCCAAAATATAAGATAGCGCCCAGCAAACATATAGAGTTAAAAGTAATAACAATCGCAATATCCTCAAACTCTTCAACAGCCTGATGTAAGACAAACTGCCTGTATAAAGCTATTCCTATGAGCGCATATAATGTAATCAAGTACATTACCGTACACACCCTGTAAGCAATATACTTACTTCGTTCATCCATATTAAAAGGATTCTTAAACATTTTTACTGTCCTCCTGAAATAGTTGAGTTTAACTTTAAAACAATTGTAATGATCTAAAATTCTTTAATAAACCGGCTTGAGGTGATCTGACCTATTAATTTGACAATTTTGAAGCTTCAAGAGTCATCAACGCCGACCCAGAATAACTGGTCCAAAGTTTTTCCCAAAGTCTTAGCAATCTTTACACATAAGTTCAATGACGGATTATACTTTCCTTTTTCAATCAATCCAATAGTCTGCCTTGTGGCATCCGTTAGGTCTGCCAGTTGCTGCTGTGAGAGGTTTTTCTCGACTCTCGCAAGCTTCAATTTCATATTCATTTTGTTTTCCATGTCCCAAATATAATATATATATTGCTAAATGTCAAGTATTTTTTGCACTATGCAATAAATATTTTGCATATTAATATTTTTGCACAAAAAAAATATAACAAATTGATGGTACTCGTGTAGCTAATCAGGCAGGGAATATTCGCAATTAGTAATTCGTTTTTCGTTCTCAGGGTGGGAAAAAGCCCGTCTGCCGGCATCAAAGCGGAGTGGAAACATTCGTCAGAAAGAATACACGGGCACCCCCTCCTAAACGCCCGTATCGTACTGCGGCTTGTCTTAAAGCATTGAAAACCGTATAAACATCTTCCATTTTACACTTCTTATCGATGACCAACAGAGCGATAGTCATAGGGTCCTGCTGTAACTTTTCCCTCAAATATTCATCCCACGGTTCGGTAATTATCTTCCCGTTAAACTTCACCGTTTTATCTGTATGTACGGAAATAACTAAACAATGCCTTCTATATGTTAAGGCACCCGGACGTTCAACCGAAGGAACATCTATGCCGTCGCAGTATGACGCAACCTGAATGCCGAACGGATTGTACATTATGAAAAATAATGAGCTCCCGAGATGCACCATAACCCATAGAAAAACAATAACAAGGAGATAATGCAGTATTTTTTCAATCTCATAATGGTCATACCGCCGTCTGTTCCACAACCTGTCGAAAAGTCCTTTTTCGCCCCTCCTGAACGCAAATGCTCTTCTTGACCGCGGCTGATAGAAGATATGCATAGGAGCATGCCCGCCTTATCAAAAGAAAAATACAATACAAAAAATATCCGTAATTACCATAAATTACTCTGCTGCGTCAGGACTTCAGCCCTTGACGCAGTTGAAAAATTTATTATATACCGGGATTGTCGCATAACTATTTAATATTTCATTTTGAGAGCAGCCTGAAAGACGGAGCCGGATTCCGCTTTGCGGGATCAAGCGCGGATATGTCCCGACTTCGCTCGACATGACAAAAAAAGTACATACTTAAAAATTATGCAACAGCCTCATCCCCTTAAACCGGTTTATGTACAACCGCGTAAAAATACGTAACAAAAACAGAAAAACAATTAACAAGAATCATTTCGGAGCGTGCAGTTCAACGGGGATCATTACATTACCATACTGCTCCGGAAGGTAAGTGCACGAGAATACCAGTGTAACATAAACATACACCAACACATTCATATTGTCAAGTATTATTTAAATTTTCTATATCAGCATTCTATTATTAAAAGTACATTCCGGATTTTAGTAACCTGTAATCGATTCTTCGTTCTTTGAAGATAAAGTCCCCGCTGCAAAAACCCGATTACAAAGAAATGCGGCTGCAGTATTGATGATGAGAAAAAAGAGGTCAGACATAAAAAGCAAAAATAAATGCATTCAAAAACAATAAAAAATAAAAAAAACACTTGATAAAACTAAAAGTATCTATTAATTTGTGAATTAGCTATCCGAATTGTTCCGGCGGCGAACATCTATGCAGTTTAATTTAAAATATTTTAAAAAAATAGTGAAAAAGGAGGACATGCTATGATTCAGCTCGTAGCTATTCTTGGTGTACTTGGTATTGGAATTGTTTTCTCTGTTCTCGGGGCTGTAAAGCTGCCTCTCACAGAAAAGCTTAAGATTGATGATGCGAAATTCGGAAGCCTCATCTCGACGCTGATGTTTACCAGTATCATTGTTGTACTACTAATCGGACCGCTGGTTGATGCCTTCGGGCATAAACCTATTGCCGTTGCCGGCTTTCTGATTGCGGGAATCAGTATTTTCTTGCTGGCATTTTCCGGTTCTTACAAAAGCGCCGTTACTGCCTGCATCGGATTAGGAATCGGAGGAATGTGTATCAATACAGTCGGGAACACCCTTCTCCCGATAGTCCTGTTTGGCGGCGAAAACGCTCCTGCTGCCAGCAATCTTGGTAACGTATTTTTCGGCATCGGTGCATTCCTGACGCCGTTTTTTGTGGTGCTTCTTTTGAAACGGCTTGGATTTTCCAACACGTTGAGTATCGTCGGGGCTATCGTAATCATTCCCATAATATTCGCACTGCTGACGTCGGCGTATCCCTTATTGCCGGGGTATGAGATCGGTAATGCGTTCCGTTTACTCGGAACACCCGTCGTCCTGATAGCTTCCCTGGTGTTGTTCTGTTACATTGCACTGGAGGCATCGATGGGCGGCTGGATAACGTCCTA
>LJUD01000031.1 GCA_001304035.1 bacterium SM23_31
GCAGCCCAGCTCTCCAGGATCACCATCGGGCAGGATTCCATATATGACGGTATTACAAAAATGTTTATTGATGAAAAAATTTCTGTCTGGGGAAATACAAATCCGCATAGTCTTACCGCATCGTCTAAACCAAGTTCGCTTATTTTCTGTTTCAGAAACGCTGTATATTGTCCTTTGAGCACTTCGTCGTAAATCTCCTCACCATAAATATTAAATTTTATATCGGGATATTTTTTAATAATTAACGACGCAGCAGTCAAAAATGTCTCTAATCCCTTTTCCGGCAGCAACCTGCCTACATATCCAATCCGCCGGAGGCGGATCATCCTCCGGCTGACATTCAGCGGCTGCTTTTCAAATGTATTAATTTTTTCATAAAGCGATGTGTCAATTCCATTATAAAGCACAGAATATTTTCGCTTATTCTCTAAACGTAGAGACTGCAATTTTTTAATCCTAAATTGTGCAACGAATACCATGTAATCAGGCTTAAAAAAGCGGTACAATATTTTCTGGTGGTCATGGTGTATATGCCATACGACTTTTTTTGAATAAAATGTCCTGATTAATGAGCCGATAACGTGTCCGTTAGTATTGACAGTATGAACAAGATTAATATTATATCGTTTTATGATTCGACCAATAGCAAAACTATCCCATACCCTGAAAAAGCCAAATAAGAGATATTTCAATAACCGGTGAGAACTTATGTCGTAAAAGCGGAATTTATACGGTATAACCTCAACTCCTTTAGACCTTGCAGCTTCTGCAAATGGTCCTTCGGGGCACAGAAGTATAGGCTCAATGTCCGGATTTTGGAGTCCGTCAATAAAATTTAAAAACCATGTTTCTCCCCCGCCTATACGGGAAACTTCATGAATATAAAGAACTTTAATTTTGCCCATGGATATATCTTTTTATTCCGGTAAAAATTTCATCAAACAAAAATATACGGAAAAAATGCAGCATTCCCATGTAAATAATTCCACCAAAAATGCCTATGAGCATTAATTTCAGCGCTGTTATTACGGTGGTTGTTTCTGTGTCAGTAATTACAACTGAACGTGCAAGGTTAAATAGTAAAAATATGATAATACCGGCGCCAATAATTTTCATGAGATTACGCCCATGCCTGAGCAGTGAAAATTGGATATATTTTGTTTTAAAAGTAATTAAAAGCAGCAAACAATAAATAAACGCCGTAATGGAAGCCGCCCAGGCAAGCCCGTAAACGCCGTATATTTTAGACAGAACAAATAACAACAGAATGTTTATTGTGTATGTAATGACACCGATTATGGTGAGCGCTTCTGTCTTTTGCATGCCTAAATAAATAAACTTAAGAAAGAGATTTCCCGCAAGAAAACACAATCCTATCATATAGATAAGCAGAATTTTACCGGTAAGATAGGCGTCGGAAGCGGAAAACTCCCCCCTTTGTAAGTAGACCATGATTATTTCCCTGTGAAAAACGATCAAAAAAGCCGCCCAAAGAACAATGATTGAAGCTATAACTTCGGCGCCAAAACGTATATGCGATTTAAGAGCGTCAATGTTATTTGCCGCCTTGTCCCGCGCAAATTCAGGTAATAATACCGTTAACAGCGGCAGAACAAACAAACTCAAGGAAATATCGTTGATTTTCCCTGCATAAGAGAGGGCGGAAACCATGCCTTCTTCAATATTCAATGCAATAATATAACCAATCAGCATAGTGATTTGTCCGAATCCGGTAACTAACAGCAGCGGCATTGATTTACGCAAAAATGAACGCACAGGAGGAAGATTCAAATTAAAAGAGTTGAATTTATAGTGAATTTTACTTCTTACAATGAAAACAAACTGTATTGCGCAGGCTAAAATAAATCCTGCAGCCGTGCCGTAAGCAAGGCTCAATATACTCAACTTATCAGCGAAATATATTAAACTTAATATCATACAAATATTTGCAGCAATCATACTGAAACCGGGAAGAAAAAAATTTCGAAATGCATTGAGAGTGGCTCCAAGATAATCCGACAGTCCTAAAGTAATGATAAGCGGGAACAGAATGCGTCCCATCAAAACTATCATTTCAAAAGATGCTTCCTGAAACGTGAACGGCAGAAGCCGGATAATGGCAGGCATCTGCCATACGCATATAATTGAAATTACAGCAGTTACGATAAATGCGGCGTTAAAAATAGTTGAAAAAATTACGGAAAGATTATCATATTGTTTCTTCGCAATCGATTCCGAAAATATTGAGGATGACATGCCTCTCAAGAGGGTAATACCCATGACATACATCAGAGTATGCGGGATATGGAAGGCTATAAAATATGCATCTGTCAGCGCACCCTGACCGAATTTATATGCCAGAATAAGGTCCCTGACAGCCGCAAGAGCCTTCATTCCGAGAACCAACGAAAAAACGAGCAGACCCGATTGGAGTATTTTACTTTTTGTAGACACTTGAGAATTACGAATTACGAATTACGAATTACGAGTTACGAATTGCGAATTACGAGTTACGAGTTGCGAATTACGAATGTCGAATTGCGAATTGCGAATGTCGAATTACGAATTACGAGTTGCGATTATAAAACACCGCTTTTCGAACACTTTTAACAACATGTGTAGAAACATCTTAAAGCTAAAAGCTAACAGCTATTTTAATCCTTTTTTACTCAGTAATGATTTGTATAAATCCGTTAACTGGTTAACCGTTTTATCAATAGTGAAATTTTCTTTGAACCGTTCTTTCCCGCGTTCACCCATGCTCTGCCATTTTTCCGGATGCTTAAGCATGTATTCAATTGCATTTGCTAAGGCAATGCTGTCGCCCGGATCAACAATAAGCCCCGTTTCACCGTTTATGACATATTCAGGAACAGCGCCTGTTCTGGTAGCTATCACCGGTTTACCTGCCCGCATCGCTTCGAGAATAGTTGTTGGTCCTCCTTCATAATTAGAAGGCATAACAAAAATATCCGATAGCTCTAATAATTCGGCTTTTTCCGGGCGATATCCTAATAGCGAAACATTTTTTTCTAACTGATATTCTTTTATTTTCTTGCGTAAAAAATCAGGATAATCAGGATAGTCCTTTTGCGCACCGCCAACAATTAATGTATCGAAATTTGTTAGACCCCTTTCATTTAAAATGCGGAGCGCATCAAGATAAGTTTCATAGCCCTTTATTTTTGGAACTAATCGTGCAATAGTTAAAAGTACGGTCTTATTATTATCGGATTTCAATTCTTCTTTCAACTTAGCCAGCATTGCTGCATTTAGATGATACTCATTTGGTACACCATAATAAATTATCGTGAATTTTTTACGTGAATGTCCAAACCGCCTGCTTAAATTATTAACTATTAATTTACTTGCACAAACTTCACTATCGATATACCGAAAAATAAATGGACGTAAAATTTTATGCAATATATTTCCGATCTTTTTATGTTGAAAAATTGCAAGAACGGACTCTAAAATAATCGGTACACCGGCTATTTTCGCAGCTGTAATTACCCAGTAGTTGCCTGTCCACAGATTTGTATGTACGATGTTAGGACGTTCTTTGCGAAACAATTTTATAAGAGTCGGAATTGAATAAAATTCTCGTTCGTTTTTCCAGTTTAAAGGCCGCACAGTTATTCCTATGTCTTCAAATCTTACTTTTACTCCTTCATATTCCCTTGTATAGTAGATATTGTGCGTAAAACTTTGATCCTGCCAATTTGACAAAATATTGAACAATGCTAATTCAGCACCGCCGATTGAAATTGTCCCGAGAATGTGAATTACTTTATATTGCATCAATGAATTTTTATTTAATTAATGGATAACTTCCACATAAGAAAAATTGATCTATATTGAAAATAATCAAAAGGAGGTGACCTGTATATTTCATCATGTTCATGAAGTATTATTTCATCGCTCTCTATCATATATTTATGACTTGGAACAGTTTTTGAAAAAGTGTCGTAATTGTTGTAGAAAGCATTATGATAATCCTTAAATACGAACTGAACAAAATAAGTGACTTTGTTTTCTTTAAAATATTTATTAAGTTTTTTATTTTTCAATATTTCTTGATATTTCATTGTATTTACAATCCCATCAAGGTTAATAACCGATCTTTGGCTAAAGTACCCAAAAATACCTGCATCAATCATTGCGATGATGTCGGATTTGTTTGTATTTTCTCTTGTCCAAACTGCTGCATTATAAGAAGAGACTGACCAACTGCTGATTTTATCTAATGGTCTATAGTTTCTTTTGTATATTATAAAGCCTCCAGCAAATATTATCACTATTATCCCAAACCAGTAAATATAATTGAAAATTATTTTCCAATTCGAAGATAAGAAAAAAGCAATAATTTCACTTATTGCAAGAGTTATAAAAAGTGCATACGGTATAAAATGCCAACCGAATACAGCCCATTTCATAAATATAACCGTATGAGCAAAATGTAATACTATGGCAGTGGATAATACTAGCATGCATATTTCGTAATATCGAGTTTCATTAGCAGAATTATAGAATTTTTTTAATGATACTATTTTCCATAAAAAATATACGAAAGCTAAGATTGCGAAAAGCAGATATCGTTTGGCAAAAAAATTAATAATATCCCTTGATAAAGAAATCTTTGGAAAACTTGATTTAAGCGCACCACTGATTGGCATTATACTACCAAATTCCAAATAATTGAACAACAAATAAGGCGAGACAATCAAAGAAGCACCAGTTATTATTAAAATTAATCTGATAAGGTGGTCACGTCTCTTTAGAGGTTCTCTCGCAATTTGAATTACACAAAACGCAGATATAGCTGCTCCTAAAAATACTGTGTCAAGTCTTGCAAGCATTACAAGACCGAGTACAATGCCGAAAAATAGTCCACGTTTTGGGCTATGCCTAGAAAATACTTTCCCTTTCCAGCCGTAGGCAAATAATAATGAAAGCATTAATATAAGCAGTGCTGATTCCATCCCATTAGTAGATGGGACAAATACCACCATTATATATCCAATACCACTTATCAAGCTAATTTTCCTTGAGAAAAAATCTGCATGGACTCTATATATTATTAATGCGGCACCAGTGATCAATCCAACTTGAAAAATAAGAATAATCCTTAACATTGTTTCCGGCGAACCCGAATAAATTAGATATATTGGTATTAAAACATATAGCCATAGTGGCTGAAAACCATTGGTTTTATTTATGCCGTCGAAACTGAGTCCTTTTCCATGTGCAACGTTTTCCGCTATTTTAAAGAAATAATAAGCATCATCTGGAACTACCGCTATGATTTTCCTGATTTCCGAGAAAGCAAAAAAGTATATAAAATATAGTGATACCGTAATTAGTAAAATATAAAGAAGCTTTTTTGATATATCTTCCTCAGAAAGTGTTTTAAGATATTTCGTTTTCAGTTTCATCATAAAAATTTTTAGGTTTTGAAAAAACTAACGACGTTACAATAAAAAAGTATCCTAAAAAGTTACCGTGCGCATTCTGTACTGAAAAGGTTTCCTGCGACATACCGGAAAAAACAAGTGCAGCAAGCCCGCAAAAATATCCGTAATAGAGCGCTCTGTCTTTTTGCGCGGGTTCCCGCGACCTTTTCAGACTTGTCCGCAGAAAAATAAATAAAATATATAGAAATATCGCAAGCCCAAACATTCCGGTCTCTGTCAAGTGATGCAGATAGTTATTATGCGCGCCTCCAGAACCCGGAAAAAGCGGTGTATATCTCTCAACAGCTAAACCAAAGGCGCTCAAGCCAACGCCCGTAATGAGAATCGTAGGATTCTGCTTTAACATAACGATTGTGCCGTACCAGATATAAAAACGCCCCATTGTTGAAAGGTCACGCTCAAGATTACGAAATCCTGCACTCCCAAGTTCATACTCCTGCAGGTTTTGTAAAAATTCAAAACCAAATAAAATAAGAATAATAGCCAGAACCACTGCAACCATCCATCCAATTGGCTTGCGGGAAAATACGAAAAAGACAATTATGCCGACAATTATAGATAAAATGCCCGTTCGCAAAGCAGAAAGAAACAATATGTAAATCATTAACGGTAAAGTTAATAAAAGTGCTATTTTCTCAAGAACATTCTTAGTTACAAATATATATCCTGCTAATATAAAGAAAGTAAACATCAGAAATGTACCCAAATATACATGACTTTCTGAAAGCGTTGATGTAATGCTGGGCAAGCCTGAAATATGATATTGATATAATCCTACACTACAAATAAACAGAGTTATAATCCATATTAATCTTATTATAATAATCCTTGTTTTTTGATCCTTTATCATGTCTGAAATTATAAAATAAATAGATACATATTCTGCCATCCTGATAAAAAAGTAACCCGATCTTATTGTAAAAAACAAACCATATTTAAAAAAAACCATGAAAATCGTAAGCGCATTTATTCAAAGCCAAAGAATTAGGGGGCGTGTAAATGGCTTTTTTTGTGATTCAGCACAGGGATTGAGCATTTTATCCATAAGCCAGGTGGAGACTAAAACAATAAAAAGTAAATCATCTAATCTAAGGTCTCCTTGATAAGAATAAATCGGTAAAGCATACGCATAGACGAGTACATACACGTACAATGTAGCAGTTTTATTTAAATATAATAAAGGCAGCAACAGGCATGCGGCAGGTATAAAATAGAGGGAATTAAAGTAGATAGCGAGCAGAAGGAAGATAAAAAAAGCAATTCCCCCCACAAAGGCAGCGAGGGGAATTCCGCCTGAGCGGGGTGTGATTTCAAATCTATCGTTTACGGCAAATGAATTATTCATTCCCTTTCGGTTTTCTGCTTATTAAACGGCGGATTGCTTGTAGTTTTTCCTGTTCTGCGGGTGAGCTGCTTTGTACCCGGTTTATATATTCGAAGGAAAAAGTTAGAACCATCGCAAATATAAATGCCAGAGCACTCATAATGAGAACCGTGATTGTTCTTCTGGGTTTTGAACGGCGCTCCGGCGGGACGGCTTCATCCAGTGGGAGTAACGTTGGCGTATCCCGCGCTTCCTGTATCTTTGCCTGTTCAACCTGCTCGGTTAAAATAGTGTATATAGCGTTTTGTTTTTCGACTTCCCTTTTAAGCCGGACATATTCCTTTTCCAACCGCGGTGATTCGGCAAAAGGCAGGAAAAACGCAGCATTGTCCTCAGCTCCTTCTAATAATTCCGGCTTCTTTTCATAAGCATCCAGTCGTTTTTGTATCGAATTAATTTCGTTTTCTAATAAAATACGCGCAGGATGATCTTTGGATAAGTTCATTCCTATTGTTTCAAGTTCGATTTCTTTAGCTACTTTTTGTGCGAATAGTTCGGCATAAGATTTTATACCAGCCGCAACCTGTTCAGGTATTGAAAATATGTCATTAAGTTTTTGAAACGATTCGAGCGAATCCTCCGCTGCTTGTAGTTGTATTTCAGTCGAATCTAACCGGTCCTGAATAAATTGCCGGTTGTTTCGGGCTTGTTCGGTCTGGTTTTTGATATTAATCGAGTCAAGAAAATGGACATAAGCATTAGCCATTTCGCTTGCCTGTACCGGTGAAGTATCCTCGACATTGATGTAAATACATCCTTGGTCCGTTAAGCCGAAGTCCACATGACTTCGGAGTATACGTGTCGTTTCTTCAAGATTAGACGTTTTATATTGTTTTTGAAGACTATATCTTTCTGCGACGAATTCCTGTGCGATCCGGCTGTCTAAAATGGCTAAATACTGCTGAGACTGCGTATTAATGTCAAGGGCGCCTCCGAAAGGCAGGTATGGAATAGTGGAAAGCTTTGTTAATATACTAAGTTCCGACTGCTCCTGTGATATAATAATGGTTGCCGTTGCTCGGTACCATTTCGTCAGGGTAAGCGTGATTCCCGCTGTAATGACACCGACCGTCAATGTAAAGATAAAAATGAACTTCCACCACTTTACAATCGTGTAGATATAATCGAGTATTGTTGTTTCCCGCTCAGGCATAATAACTAAAATTTTTCAATTTATGTTTTACAAGAGAATTAATAAATCCCGATTGCCTTGCCGGCTATTATTAAAGAAACAACCGGAGAAATAAAATCAAGCCACTCCCTAACGATCAAATGTTTCTTCTTTGGAACGTATATATAATCACCCGGAAATATTAACAGGTCTCCTCCTTTAATTTTTTCATTAGAATTTCTTCTTGTAACCTCAATTTTGTTCATACCTGCAGAATTAGAAGTTCTGCCGGCAATTCCAACGTAGTGGCTTGCCGGGTGATAAGCCGCCCAGTCTATACTGCCGGGATTTTTTACTTCCCCATCAACGTAAACAAAGTTTTGAAGATTTGGCAAAATAAGTATATCATCCGGCTTAAGTTCAATATTCAGCGAAGGGCTATTTTCATTATTTTGACTTAGTGAGAGTTTAATTGTATCGGGAAATCCTATTTCATTATTGCGGACAATAACGCTATTAGCCAAATCTATTTGATCCATAATGATATCTTCATGTCTGAGAAAATCTATAAGAGTTTCATTTTCGTAATACAGGTAAAACCCGGATTTTTCGACCGGATTTTTCACAAAAATACTACCTATAGAAAAATCACCACGGGGCACGTAAATCTCATCCCCATCCCTTAATAAAGGATTATTTTCCTGGTGACCGAATTTTTTATAATCCCGGTAATCAAATTTTTCTACGGTTTTATCCCGGTGTCGAATTTCAATAGAACGTGTATCCGCCCACTTTCTTAAATCTCCCGCCTGATCCAAAATATCTGAAACCCGCCACGTTGCATTCGCATACCTTATGCCCGGCTCATTCATTTCACCGGTCAGACGTACCGTAAAGACCCGAAGGTTTTTTAGATTTACGTTAATACTGCTTCCCGGATACAAATTTTGTACAAGTTTTTTAATTTTTTCCTGAGATTTTGCTAACGTTAATCCGTTTAATTGTGCAATTCCGATATCCGGAATAGCGACCACACCTTCAGGCAAAACCACTAATGGGATATTGGTTTCGGGGGCATTTCCTATAATTGTAATCATTAATTCATCACCGGGACCCACCCTGTATTCTTCCGGCTCAATCGGTCCGCCCATGATAATGCGCGCTTGCTCTAACAATTGCCTTTCCTGTAATTCACGGATGCCCGTTTGTTGAGTTTTCGATTGAGGCAAAATTGTTTCAGGTATCTGTGCAAAACTTTTCGAAATAACCAGACTGCAGGCAAATGTTCCAAGCAAAATGCACGTTCGGATTTTTAAATGTTTTCTCATAGTAATACTTACTAATACTATTATTTTTTTATGTTTTTTAAGTTAGAAAAAACTTTGCTGATTTCCAATAAAAATTTGACTCCCTGTCCTGGACAAAGCAGGGTCAAGCAGCGAATCCGTACAATATCAAAATTACAGCGAGCACGCAGAAAATATTTTTCCCCAGACTTCGGAGATTCCTGTCCGTTTTACAGCAGAAAAAAGAATCGGTTCATTTATTAATGCTCTTTGTTTTACGAGTTCTCTTGACACCTTAATAGCTGCATTTTTGGATACTTTGTCGCATTTGGTCAAAATAATTTGCGAATTTAAATTATTATTGTCCAGCCAGTCGAGCAATTGTAAATCCATATCCATAAGGCTGCGGCGGATGTCTATTATGACAAAAACAAGCCGAAGAGTGATATTATTCAGCAAAAAAGTCTCGATTAATTTCTGCCACTGGTTCTGTATCTTGTAAGGGAGCTTTGCAAATCCGTATCCGGGTAAATCAACCATATGGAGGTTGTCGTTTATCGTGAAGTAATTAATAAACCTTGTTTTTCCGGGTGCAGAGCTTGTTCTGGCTATATTTTTCCGATTCAGGAGAGTATTTATAAGAGAAGATTTACCAACGTTCGATCGACCGGCAAATGCAACAGAGGGAATTGAAGACTTCGGCAGCGAAGATGCGTCCACGACACTGGTCAATAACTTAACTTTTTTTATATTCATGTCATTCTGGTTATGCCCGCTTTTTCAATTTATCATACACAAATGTAGGTTTCTTGCTTTTAATAATGTTTTCTTTGGTAATTATGCATTCTTTTATCCTTTCCATATTGGGTAATTCAAACATAATGTCTACCATTATCTTTTCAAGTACTGACCTTAAACCCCGGGCGCCTGTACCGCGTTTTTGGGCAATTTTTACAACTGCACGCATTGCATCCGGTGTGATTTTCAATCGTACTCCCTCAAATTCAAATATCCGCTGGTATTGTTTGACGATAGAATTCTTCGGTTGTGTCAGGATGTTCATCAGTGCATCTTCACTAAGTTCATCCAGCGTTGCAATGTTATGCAGCCTGCCGACAAGTTCCGGAATAAGACCATACTTGAGCAAATCCTGCGGCTCGACCCGGATTAAGATTTTTCCTATATTCTCCTGCTTTTTCTTTCGCACGTCCGCACCGAAACCCATCGACTTTTTACCTGTTCTCGTCTCGATTATCTTTTCCAGACCATCGAAAGCACCGCCGCAGATGAAAAGTATATTCTTTGTGTTTATGTTAATAAGGCTTTGTTCGGGGTGTTTCCGTCCTCCTCTCGGCGGAACGCTCGAGACTGTTCCTTCAAGAATCTTTAACAGTGCCTGCTGAACCCCTTCTCCCGATACATCCCGTGTTATTGAAGGGTTCCCATCCTTGCGGGCAATTTTATCAATTTCATCGATAAAGATAATTCCATGCTCCGCCCGTTCTACGTTATAATCGGCTGCCTGTAACAATCTAACAAGAATATTTTCTACATCCTCTCCTACATATCCGGCTTCGGTTAACACCGTAGCATCTGCAATAGAAAACGGAACCTTAAGAAACCGGGCTAAGGTCTGCGCCATAAGTGTCTTGCCGGTTCCTGTAGGACCTATTAACAGAATATTACTCTTATCCAGTTCAACATCTCTGTTCGTGAGGCTCGTGTTGGTTATCCGCCTATAGTGATTGTAGACCGCAACGGACAGAAATTTTTTTGCATCCTCTTGTCCAATAACGTATTTATCAAGCTCCTCTTTAATAATTTGAGGAGAGGGTATTTTTTTCAACAGAACCCGCCTGCGCTGCTCTATATCAGTACGTATAATCTCCTCAGCGCCGATAACACATTCGCTGCAAATATAGACACCCGGACCGGATATCATGCAGTCAACTTCATCAGCGCTTTTATTGCAAAAAGAACAAACTAATTTATAGTGCGGTTTTTTAGGGAGTGTCATGAAAAATCATCCTTTTTATTTTTTAAACTCGGATTAAAATAAGTAAAACTTAAAGTTGTTTAAAAAAAAAATAATAATCAAGTAAAATTTTTATTTTGCATTTCATCTTCTACTTTTTCTTTTTACTTTTTGCTTTGCTGTCAGAACGTTTCTCGGTGATTACCTGATCAATAAGACCATATTTTTTGGCTTCTTCGGCTGACATAAAATAGTTTCTGTCGGTATCTTTCTCGATTTTCTCAATGGGCTGCCCTGTATGTTTCACCAGAATTTCACTCAAATGTTTACGCAAGGTTATAATCTCTTTTGTATGGATTTCAATATCTGTTGCTTGTCCTTGAACACCACCCCAGGGTTGATGTATCATAACCCGGGAATGAGGAAGTGCTGAACGTTTTCCACTTGTACCTGCGGCAAGGAGAATTGCACCAAAACTCGCCGCCTGACCAATACAAATAGTTGCAATATCCGGTCTTATATACTGCATTGTATCATAAATCGCCAGCCCCGAAGTTATACCCCCGCCGGGGGTATTAATGTATAGACTAATATCCTTTTCAGGGTCTTCTGCTTCAAGATAAACTAACTGTGCAATAACCAAACTTGCAATGTTATCGTCAACCGGCTGTCCTATAAAAACTATGCGTTCCTTGAGTAATCGAGAATAAATATCGTATGCGCGTTCCACACGCCCGGTTTGTTCAACAACCATAGGGATTAACATAAATGCTCCTTTTATCTCATTTTCTCTGACCAATTGAAATGTTTTTTCAACTTTATCTTTTTTTAAAAGTGCTTACGACCGCTTTGTTTTCCAAATAATCGAATATCTTATTGTCAAGCAGTGTATCTATTATAAGTGAACGTTTTTCTTCAGAGCGATTTTCAATTTTTACACGTTTTGGGTCCATATTATGTTCTTTGGCATATTGCTCCAGATATTCGTCGATTTCCCGGTCGGTAACCTCAAAACCTTCCTGTTCGATTAATTTTTCCCTGATTAAATACCATTGCACTTTTTTCGTGACGGCTTCTTTGTTTTCTTCCCGCAGCACCCTCGAATTGACAGGCTTATTAGACCTCTTTTTTACATTTTCTTCGAGATAGTCTAAATAACGTTCCACCATCGACTGCAGCGCCGGAGGATTTATTATTCTTACTGTTTCCCGTTCAAGTGCATCCCGGAGTTTTTCTTTAGCAGAATCCTCGAGATGTGCGATAAGGCTGGCTCTTACACCTTCCCGCAGAGTCTCAACATTTTCGTATCCCATTTCATTCGCCAGTTCATCATCAATTTCGGGAAGTTCAAGTATATTTACTTCCTTTACTTTTACCATGTGATGTGCTTCAGTCGGATTTTGCTGCACATGTTGCTTGGGATCAGTAATAAAGTACTGATTCAGCTTTTCCGTTACCAGTATTGTATCACCGGCTTTTGCACCGATTAGCTGCTTTTCAAAATCCTCACCACGAATTTTTTCACCAAGCCGCACCTTTAAGTCGGGATATTGTTTTCCAATTAAAGGTACTCTTGTGGAGGCATCTACTTCTTCTATATCTATCAGGAGTTGATCACCTATTTCAGCGGCTTCGTTCTTTTTTCTTACGGTACCGAACCGCATTTGAATTTTTTGAAGTGTTTCCTCTATCATTTCATTAGTAACTTCCTGCTCTTCCCTTTCAACGCGAATACCTTCCAAACCGCTGATAGAAAATTCGGGCTTAACTTCAATTACAGCAGTAAATTCCAGAGGTTTGCCCGGCTCGTATTTCACATTCGAAATACCTGCTTGCCCGAAAGGATTAAGTTTTTCTGAACCAATAGCCTCTTTAAAATTTTCATCTATTACATTTTCGATAGCAGCAGCTTCTATTTTTTTCCTATATTGGGCACGAACCATATCAAGCGGCGCTTTCCCTTTGCGAAAACCGGGAAGCTGAACATTTTTGCGTATATTTTCGGTCTCTTTTTCTATTTCGACTTCGATTCGATCCGCAGGTACTTCAATTTTAAGCGTGCGTATGGTCTCTGAAGGGGAACTAACAGTAACTTTCACTTCTGTACTACCTTTCATTTTGATTGAAAACAGCAATAGTAAAATTACGCAAATTTCCAAACTTTCGCAAGCTAAAAAACCGGACTATTCGAACAGAAACCATTGATTTTATTAATATAATTTGTTAAAATTGCAGCAAAAAAGTAAAAATAATGTATATTACAGAAATACATACAGATACTTTTTTAGCTTGCTTTTTTATGAAATCTCAGCTATTTTAGTTGAATTTGATTCTTTTTTTACTTTTAATCCCGCATTAGTACTAGATATGTGAAATAGGAGTATCTTTTCTACAGTAGAATAAACGGCAAAAAATAAGAAAACATTAATAAATCTGTATAATTCATAAACCATAGAGGTGACAGTAATAAAACCATGAGCGTAAGAATAATAAATACATTATCTTTTTAAGTACAAATACAACATAAATATTAATTGAACCGTAACGAAAAGCGTTGTTATCCGGAATGCAGAGGGATGAGACATATAAAGTTATTGTAGTTATGCCTGCATATAATGCTGCGGCGACCCTGGAAAAGACTTACCGGGATATTCCGGATAGTACGGTTGATGAAGTAATTTTAGTCGATGATGCCAGTAAAGACAATACGGTTGAAATAGCACGCAGACTCAACATTTATGTCATTGAACATGCAAATAATACCGGCTACGGCGGTAACCAAAAGACCTGTTACCGGCTGGCTTTAGAGCATGGCGCTGACATTGTTGTAATGATTCTCCCTGACTATCAATATGACAGCCGCCTTATTCCATTTCTTATTGAACCGGTTAAAAGCGGTCTTTATGATATTATGCTCG
>LJUD01000032.1 GCA_001304035.1 bacterium SM23_31
ACAGCAAAATAAAAATTGAGATAAACCGGAGAATAAACATTTTTGTTTTCCTTTGGTTGGTATTTTTTTAAAAATAAAAATTAGATAATAAGATATAAATAAATATTTCTGTTACATTATAATATACGATTTTAAAAATAAAAAGTTTCATTTTATTTCAAAAAAATCATTATTCTGTAAATTCAAATTCATAAATGAACATTTTATAATAGTATCGAGTGGGATATTAATACTGTCGCAACTTATATTTCTATAATTTAATAAAAGTAGCTTAATGAATAAGCTTTTTTATAATACTTAAAAAAATAAGTTACAATTCAACTCACTGTGGTTGATAACACAAATGGTGGAAAGGATTTGGTGGTAAACAATAACAAAACACATATGTTTAAATTTGTAAAGTGCTATATAATTTGTTTCTGACAAAAGTTACAACTTATTGTAAAAAGAAGTGTATCAAAAAAGTATTTATAATTGTTTTTTTTAATAATTATTTTCAAAAATAATAATAAAAAAATGCATAAAAAAATGGGGTCAGGTCTTGCATTATTACATTTTCCGTAAGAGGCTGATCCCGCTTATTGGAAAGAGTATAGCCATATTGAATGTATGACTCATACATCTTTTTTTCCCGAATAAGCGGGATTATATACTTTTTATTTTTGAGATTTGACTTTTTTATACATGCTGAATCCCGCTTTGCGGAATAATTATAATATTTTCCGCCAGAGGCGGATCTTTAGACAAGACCTGACCACATTTACACCGCTAATATAAAGTGTTTTTTACAAATATAATAAATGTTATAATTATTATTTTATACCCAGTAACTCATCGTCTAATTTATACACTTGTATCTGAGGCCAACCGTTTTCATCATCATGGTCATCATATATATAGCCGTTATATATTTTTCTGTAAAGCCTATTTAATGTAAATGGTGGTAGGAATTTTTCAGTTTCAACATCAAATGCTAGTATGGTCTGATTTTGTGTTTCCTTAATAGCCCATATTTCAGCGTATTTCATTCGCGGGTAAATAAATATATAATTCCCATCAGTTCTTGCTCCTTTAAAACCCCAATATTTGCGTTCGCTATACATTTTTTCAAGTTCCGCATAATGTAACTTTAAACTTTGATATCCCTTAGAAGTTACAGAAATTCCATCCAGACGGTGTTTAATCAAATCCGGCGGAAACAACATCGGATCAAATTCATGTTTGATAATTTTATCTTCATAGGTATCCAGCGAAATAATATGAAGCGTAAATTCTCCGTAATCATCATTTAAAAACGTGTCTTCTTCCGACGTTATATAAAATAACTTATTATTATTTAATAAATCCCATGCAACCATTCCTAAACTTGCATTTCCTGATACAGCATAAGAAGTTTTTTGTACATCCGGCGCTTTTCCGTGATAAATCACATGTGCAGAATCACCGTTATCATAAATCAATAAAAACCATGCATTATTTTTCGTATAGTAAGCAATGTCATATATAAATTCGCTTTCATTCAATGCACATATATTATTCGTATACATCACATTTTTGCCCATTGTAAACTGATATTTATCGGACAAATCCTGATAGATCTTTCGATTAATCAGTCTTAGATCGTTTACTAAATTAAAGTCGGAATCATAAATGGTTAATCTATTTAACAGGTCATTTTCTTCATGTAATGCAGTAAGATAACCCATCGGACTCATAAATATACGAGGTGTCTCCAGGTATCTTCCGGGACCCTCTCCCTTTCCTCCCAATATCTTTAATCCCTTACCAAATTTATCATATACTTTAATAAAAAGTTCATCGGCTAATATTATATTCCCCGATTTATCTACTACCATCCTATTAACATCGGGATTCACCAGAATAAAATCACCTTCATATTTGTTGTCTTCGCCCATAGTACGCACTATATCTAAATTAATAATATTAGGATAATATTTATCATCATATATATCATTATTATTTTTTGAGCAATTACTAAGCAATAATATCGTTACTGATACATAACATATAATGATCTTTGCTTTAATTTCATTCTCCTTACCCGTTGTTCGCAATTGTACTTGGTTAGTATATTATATATGCATATTATACAACGTACACTACTGTAATATTTTGCGATTTTTTCATATTTGTCATGTCGATCCCGCTTAGCGGGAGAGACATCTTGGTTTTTAAGATTTCTCTGCTTCACACCAAATTTTAATAAAATTTGGTATTCCGGTCGAAATGACAGTAATTTTTATTAAAATATGAAATTTTCCTATTAAAATTCTATGATTTTGACAAATTAATTACGCACAACGGGTTATCCTTATATTTCTTTTAAAACAAGATTAAGGGGCTCTTCGCCGAAGTTAGAACCCCTTAACCTTAAATGTTAAGACTTAAAAACAGTTTTAACTTATTATAGCTCTTATTTTTCTGGTTCTTCATCCAAACCAAATTCGCAATCACACTCACTATCTTCTTGATGTGACCAGCACTCAACCCAAAGATCATTCAAATCCTCGGACGTGCCTACTCTTTGTTTATAGTATTTTCCGTCTCCGTCAAGACTGCATTCTCCATCTAAATAAAATGTGTTTCCTTCTCCTAAAGAAAAAGAGCTAATAAGGCATATTAGCATGCCTAACAGAAGAAAACTTCTCATGAGATTTTTCATTAACATTCACCTCCTTTTTAAATTAATTTTATTATTGAATTTTTATTCGACATCACAATCTTCATCACCCGCATCACACATATAACCATTCGCTTCACAAAAAGCCCATAAAAACCACTCACCTAAAAATGGACCCTGCACATTAGCCTCACAATCATAATCTACAGAACTATCCGACCAACACTCACATTTAGCTTTGGAATTAAGTCCAAAGTCCTCGCATTCTGACTGCGCCTTGCACCCGTTATCTTTTCCGGCAATAAGAGCCGTTGAGTAACTGAAAAACGCGAGCATGGCAAACAGAACAACCACCTTTTTTGATGTCATGTTTTCTCTCCTTTCACTTTGTTTTTTGATATTACTTTTTATAGAGTAAGATGTAATTTGGATAACTGAGTGCATAAATATTATCAGGATGAGAAAAATCAACTTCAATTATATTTCTGTATTTATCTTTTATATAAGCATCTAATACTATTTCTTTTTGTAATGTTAATTGTTCTTTAGAATATGCATATAATCTATTCCACTCGGTTATATCTTTATTTATATTATCAAAATGATGTATATATACATGTTCTTCGTCTATGGAGAGGTCGGTCACATACATAATCAGCTCAAATTCATCACTACTTTTTCTTTCTCTTTTTCTTTTTTCTTCAGTAAATATTCTCCTGGAAATTGTGACTCCAAGGTTTGAAATATCTTTTTCCAGAATTATATTTCCTTCTGAATCGAAGACCTTAATGACAGGATGATTTAAAAAAGCGCAATAAATTTGCCCGGTAACATCGTCCATTTCATATTCAGCCGCGCTATCTTCACGACGCCATGATTTCCAATTATCATTTGTAGAGTCAATTTTAATAGGAAATAATTCCCCAAACCTGTTTAATTCTTCTCCTTTGTCCTTTAACAAGGTAAAGAGAGAACCATTATCGGGAGCATTTATATATATGATATTATTAGTGTCGATTACAGCATGAAAAATATATGGTGGAATAAACGCAGGAATTGGAAAGGTAGTTAAATGATTATAGTTTTGATCGAATATTTGATATCGTATATTTAGCCAATCAAATACTAGTATCCTTCCATCGCGAAAGAATGCAGTGCCCGTTGGATTCCGAAACTCTCCCGGACCTTGCCCAAAACGACCGAATGTAGTCAGGTAATTTAATTCTTCATCAAATACAACGATTCTGTTGCTTCCATAATCTGTTATATATATTTTATTATCATATTTATTATATCTGATCATATATGGTCTACTTAATATATCATTGTCACCAAAGGTAGATATAACCTTAACGGTTTTCTTGTATTCTTTCGGGATGTCGGCATACACTATCGTTTGCTGTGATTTGCTATCATTACAATTATCAAATAAACATAATATAATTATGATAAATAAGTTATAGAGTTTAAATTTGATGTACATTTATCCATCCTCCTTAGTATATCTTTCCAATAATAATCGCAAATCAGTATTTTCATTAAAAAAAGGCATAAAATATCTTATTTTATTATTTACATCGACTAGTATAATAAAATTTGTATTATTAGTTATTCCATATTCTTTTTCCAGGACTTCACGTTGGTATGAATATATCTGAAAATTATCATTTTTAATATTATTGTCAAGTGACAATACAATAATTTTAATGCTATCTTGTAAATTAGTAATATTACTTAATACTGTATTCAAATATCTTAATCTATTAGTTGTATTTGCATTATATCCTATGATAAATGTAACCTTATTTTGGGGAAGGAATCCTGCCGATTTTTCATTACTAAATATTTCGAATTTTACCAGTTCATGCCCATACAAAGAATCCGGTTTTATGTACTTCGTCATTGCTGTTGGACCAAAGACGGTTGGGTTTTTGCCTTCTACTATAGTATCGTATATCATTGAAAATGAATAATATATAATTATACATGACAATGCAATAAATACATAATCTTTTATAGGTATTTTCTTTTTCATTGGATTTTAATAGAGATAAATGGTTCCTATCAATAAAGGAGATAAATGGTTCCCATCAATAAAGCAACATCATTGAGCAACTGCTGTTTGTTTGTAACGTTAAGAATCGACCCATAACATCCGCAGTCTGGTGTTGCATACGTCATAATCTGCCACAGCAAAAATATACAAAACACCGATAGAAATCCCGTGGAAACATATAACACTTCCCGAACCGGTTTGAATACTATTAATAACCCGATAGCAATTTCTACCAGGGAAAAAATATAAGATCCAATTAATAATGGATAATAACTAAGATTGATGATACTCTCTAATACATCTATAAATTTTATTGGATCCAACAACTTGCTTATTCCGGCAAATACGAACACCGCCCCAATCACACACCTGATAGCGCGCTTCGCGTTTCGTTCGTTAATGTACCGCCGTATCCGGCTGATATGTACTGCTGGTCCATTCATTTCGTTAGGCTGCAAACTATGGCATTTTAAATTTGTCTTTTTTCACTCGCTACTTGATTTTCATTCCGCATTCCGTATTCGAAACCCCCTCTATTATATCTGATATTCCACATATCAAATCTCTAAAAGATATTAGTTTGGATTTGATTGAATTATTAAAACAATTTAGTATATGATTCTGAATATTACAATCGAAAAACAGTATTCTTAAAACCAACATATCATCTTTTCCCATAAAATTCACATATTCTGACCCTAACCCTGCGATTAAGAGACACCTTTCCTTTGTTTCTTCTTAAAATATTTTCTCATCAAACAGAGCAATATAGTAATTGATTGATTCTAAACAAAATCTCTGTAAATATCTTCTTATTTATCATAACTATGTTTGAATATATTCTATTAATGTACAACAACTATTACGAGTCTTATTTTAATGTTTATCAGAGTTATCGTCTCATCGCAGATTCAACAATAAAAAGAGTAACAGACAGTCCGAATGGCAAAAATAATTTTATTTTTTAATAATATAAAACCATTGCCAAGCAATGTCAAGAAATTTCGGCTAACAAAACGGCTAACAAAACGGCTAACAAAATTACACTATTTCTATACTTTTTTGTTGCCTTTGTTTTTCCTTTTTATATGTATTATAAATTCCATGGCTTTTTTCCCTGTTTCCCGCTTTATTAATAAACAAAAACTTGCTACAGAATTAAGCCCTATATCGTGTGCATAATTTATAAGTTTTCGATGTTTGTTGATTTTTTCTTTAATAAGAATTTTAACCAGGATATTCAAACGTGCTTCATTTATGTATTTCTTTGGTGTTAAACCAGTAATTATGAAAAACTGGTCCCTGAATGTTCTCAAATTGAGATTAAATTTACGTGCAAGTGTTGGACAGTCTACAACTTCTTTAATATTTTCGTAGACATATTTTTGTATTTCCGCGATTTTTTTAAAAAATTCATTATCCACCATTATTGCCCCCGGTTAATATATTTTTATTCACCCTCACTCTTGCCCTCTTCCCGCTAAGCGGGAGAGAAGGAACATAGGTTGCGTCAAGTACTGAAGTTTTGAAGCAACGGGAAGCTGAATAATCCAGCAATCACCCCCATCCCGCTTAGCGGGATGGGGGTGCCACTCATCTATATTATTTTTTTAAAAAAGCTCACCCTAACACCTAGTACTCGGGGAATTATCAACTGCGTCAAGGACTGAAGTCCTGACGCAACGAAAAAACACATTTCACAACATAGAAAGAATTTACAGAATTAGAATCCGCAGAATCGGGTCGGGAATTAGCGATAGAGCATTAGCAAAAGAATATGAAGACTACATTATCCGGGAGCACCCTTCAGAATCAGCTTTTTTCAGCGGATTTATTGTGAAACATATAACTTTGAATAACTAATTCAAATATAATTAACTTCCTCATTCTAAACATTTAAATTGTAAATTGCAACAAGAAAATCAAGTTTTTTTCCCAAAATCACGGAAAAAATAACGTTTCGGGGCAAGTTTTAGTCTTAAAGAACGGATTTTGACAGAAACCGCTGCCCCGCCCAGAGTTCTCGGGATCACAGAATGACTCAGCGGGATTACAGGAACCGAATCCATTTTTATATTCAGGCGTTAGAAAAGTATATATTAATATTTATCGTAAGAGGTTGAAATGATAGTTATTCCTGCTTGAATTTGCGGTGAAACATAGATGTATTTTGTTCACGTAGTAAGGAAATTATTATCTTCGTACAGGATTGATTATTTTCGGTGGGCGAATTATAACCATGGAACTGCAACAAAAAAATAGAGCATAAAACCTACCATGCTCCATTAATATAATAAGTCTGTTTCAATAGAGATGGCTAATGCAATATAATGGCTGTCATGGACCATTCCATGACAGAATAAATGTGTGCCTGATACGTCTGTTTTTGCTCCGAATAATCGGGATTATATACTTTTTACTTTTGAGATTTTACTTTTATATTATAGCCATACTGAATTTCGCTAAGCGGGATAATTTATAATAATGAAAGACCTGACCCCAAAAATGCTCTGAATCCCTCAAGTACTCGGGGGATAATTATAATATTGTCAGACAAAGTCTGATCTTTAGACAAGACCTGACCCCATTTTCTGTTACAGTTTTCGATTGCCACTCAACTCAATTTTCAACCGCCATATACACTACCCAAATTGCTATGAACTACAACGTATTATGTTATAGTAATTTTAACAAAACTTTAGATCTATTTCACTCAACAATTATTTGCGATCAAGGGAATCGCAGAACTCGTAAAACATGTCACATTCATAAATAACTATACAATTTGGAAATGGCCATGCATCATCGCAACATTTTGCAGGATCACCTTCGTGACAATCCCCATCCGTACCTATATATTTGTATTCGCCATGGTAGCCAACACAGGCATAACTCTCACAAAACTCAAAATCATCATCTTTCGCACACATACAATAAACACACTGATATTCATCATTTGTTTCTTCATCGTCAGGATCGTCGCACGGACCTGGATTCTCTGAAGAAAATGAATCAATAATTGCAAATACATTAATTGATAAAAAAGCAATTAATAAGAAAAAAGAAATAAGTTTCTTCATCAAAACCTCCATTTCTAATTGTGATTCATTAACATTTAGAATCAAATAATTACTTGATTGTTGAAATTATCTATAATAACGATATATCTCGGTATTTGGCATTAAAATTAATAAAATATCATCATTTTCTGTTATTACTTCAAACTGATAACTAAATGTTGAGCGAGGATAACTTTTTATTCTACTTAATGGTTCTTCTATAGGTAGATATATCTTTCTAATGGTATTAAACTCTTCATTTAAAACGTATATTTGAAAATTTACCTTTTCTGCATCTGGATTATTTGGATAAAATTCATGAATAAATACATAATAGTTATTAAATCTATAAATAGCATCGAGAATAATTCTTCTGTGAACTGATATTTTCAATGTATTTGGATCATGAAAAGATGTTATTTCTAATTCTTTATTTAATAATTTTTCTTGTAAAAGTTTTCCAGATTTATCTATGATTTTCACCATCGGAAGATGCCTTAAAAAAATAACATATTTCCCGTTGACTTCTAATATTGAAGATAGTTCAGCATATGTTTCATTTAAGGCAGGTATATTATCGTTATAATGTTTAATTTCCCCAATATCTTTAACAATATCACCATTTCTTGAAAATATTGTTAAATAATGATCTCGTTTCCTTATAAAGGCTGCGATTTCTTTTTTATTTGTTATGGTAAATACTACATTTGAAACTGAATTGATATTACGAAATGAATAGATAAATTTTCCTTCTTTAGAAAATATAGAAAAACGGTAATTACCCGCTTCATAAACATAGAGATTCCCTTCATTATCAAAAGCAATGTATTCAGGTTTTAATAAATCACCTGGGCCCTGACCCGGTCTTCCAATTTTTCGTACAAACTGTCCTTCAAGTGAAAAAACATATATACATGTATTACCTTTATCTAGAACAAACAATTCCTTGGTTAAAGGATTCTGACGTATCATAACTGGTTGATAAAGGCCCTCATTGTTAAATATATAATTAACGCTAACAAATATTTCTCTGTTGTAATAATAAGCAGGATATAGAGATTCGGAAGTAGACTTATTTTCTTCTGTGTTAGGTGTGCATGAAAAATAAGTAAAAAACAATCCAAATAAAGTCATTGTAACAATAACCATATTTATTAAAACATTTTTTTTCATGGCAATTATCAGCCCTTTTTTATATCTAATTCTTGTTTTAAAATCTGTTTAAGTACTTCGGGATCAATACTTGAAATTGCCAGCTTAACCCGATTATCTTTACTTAAGAAGATAAAATATCCACATCTGCTTCCTGATATAGTATAATTATCTAAAAGAAATGATTTTGACACATTCGTAATAGTAATATTATACTTGTTTTGGATATTAACAAGCTCTTTTTTCTTTTCCTTGCGAAAATTCCCAATAACCATATAAATAAACACTATGTTTTCTTCAGTAAAATCGTTTCTTATTTCAAGAAAAGAAGTGAAATAGTCAATATCAATATTATTTTCGTCTCTTATTTGTATAATTTTAATAAATTTATATTTTTCAATGTCTTTTGTAATATTTATTTCTTTATCTGCCACATCAAAAATTACATGGTCTTTTATTAAATTTCCATAATCAGGTAATCGTTCTTTTTCGATATTTTTATCTTTATTTATAGTCGATATTTGATATGAGCAAGGATATTCAGGTAACCGAATATATTTATTATAACTCCATTGACCTAAAAACATCAAGTCAAGTATGAATATTATAAGAATGTAAATTTTATAATTTTTTTTCACTTAAAACCTTTATCTTTTTATACAATGTTTTTATGCTTTCTTTAAAATAAATCGAATGTTTCTCTGGATTAGAGATGACTTTGATCAGAGTAAAATCGTCATGTAATAAATTCTTGTTCAAGAATTGGTTTGAAAATTCTTCAAATTTTTCGACATGGATAATTTTGTAGCCTTCCACTATATCGCGAAGGAAGATTATGTTTTTGATAGTATATTCGTTGTCGGTTATCAGTATATAGTTTATATCGCTGCATGATGAACAGGCGATTGGTTCGTGGATGATGTAGGCATAGCCGATGAGAGAATCGCCGGAGATAATGTGTCTTTTGTTGCTTTCGATTGGGTCATCAAGGACTAATAAGCTGTCAGCGGTCAGCGTTCGGATTTCAGCTTGAAAAGCGAGATTGCTTCGTCTCCCGAAGTCTCGGGATACTCGCAATGACATGACACCTTCTTCTCCGTTGTACCTTTCTCCGATGCTCCAAAGTGAACGTAACGTATCTGCGATTTGTTCGTTTGTCGGTATAACTACAGTTTTTAGATTCATACGGATAGAATCATTACTGCGGTAGAACATTTTCCATGCAATATTTATATTGGCATAGAGAAGGAATATGCCGACAATGCCGAGACCGTTGTATTTGAGTATGTCGAGTTTCATTTTTTAAACCCTAACCGCAGAGTACGCTCAGCCAGAGGCTGATCCGCCTCTGGCGGAAAAGAATGTGCAGAGACCTCAGAGTAATATTTATATTTTTTCTATTATTAACTCTCTCTGCGCCTTTGCGGTTAAATATTAAATTAAACCGGAGGCGAAAGACGTCAGCCCAATTATATAAAAGACTACGCAAGAAAAAGTTTAAATCAATAAATAATACGAAAGTAACAATTTGTGTTCAGGGAGAAATTCAGCTTCAGAAGAATAATCCGGTATCAGAGTAGATTAAATTAGCATCACAGCATCCATTAACAATTTCCGTATGAGAAGGTCCATGAACATAATCAATAGCTAAAACTAATATATATATAAGTTATCTAGTTGTCAAGAAAAAAATTAAAAATTTTTATCTTTCTAAAATTTCCATTGCATCCTGATTTATTACTCTCCGGTTAAACTTTTTGAATGTCATTCTTATTTTTAAATATCATTCCCAATTTTCACGAGTACTCGGGTTTATTTTATTCAACCTAACCCTGACACTCTTCCCGCTAAGCGGGAGTGAGATAATCTTCAGCTGCGTCAAGGACTGAAGTCCTGACGAAACGGGGAAGTCTCCCCCTTTTTCAAAGGGGGATTAAGGGGGAAATTTCCCCTATATGCCGCTCCGACGGAGCTTTTTTTCGTAATAATTCGTTCTTCTATAAACATGTAGTCCCTAACGGGACTTGAAATAGCATTCCTAATCCCGCTGAGCGGGATATCAGCATCTCAAAAAAGATTCTGAAACAAGTTCAGAATGACAGGTATTCCCTTCCCTGTTATGCCGTCCCGCTGAGAAGGATTCAGCATCTTTGATTTTATGCGTTCCACGTCTGGAGAACGTGGAACGAGGGCATAATTCGTTCTTCTATAAACATGTCGTCCCTCACGGGACTTAAAATATCACACCCAATCCCCCTGAATGGGATTCAGCATCTTTATTTGGATTTACAACAAAGGTTATTCTAATAAATTAACTTCCGTTACAGAACAATGAAAGAATCCGCAGAATCGGGTCGGGAATCAACGATAGAGAATCAGCAAAGAATATGAAGACTACATTATCCGGGAGCGCCCCTTAGAATCTGCATGTTTCCGCGAATTGTTTATGAAACATATAATTTTACATCATTTCGTTGATTATATTTAACATCATAATTCTACATATTTAAAATACAAATTGCAATGGAAAAATCAAGTTTTTTTCCTGAAATCACGGAAAAAATAACATTTATGGGACATGACGCCAAATTATCGTAACGTTTAGGTTCAAGTTGCAAACTTGAACCAGCAGGGAGGGACTTAAACCAGAAGGGAAATTGAGGAATAAGTGAGGAAAATAATCTTTAAAATAAATGATAATGATCACAAAGAATTGTACTGTTTTTTCAACAGGTATTTTTTTATTTCTCAGTCATTTTTTTGGAAAATCGGCGATTTCTAATAACTCTGCAAAAATTTTAGGAACGTCCGTGTTATCATGCCATCCCGTGAAGCGCTCAGCGTGAGGGCCAAAAGCAAAAACCGGTACGGGAACGCCGGTATGACTGCCGGTAGTCCATTTTATGGAGAGGTTTTCCCCGGATAATCGACCGCCGTTGATGGTCATCCCGCCGGTTTCATGGTCTGCCGTTATTACAACAATAGTTTCTCCGTTTTCCATGGCAAAATCAACCGCCTGTTTGACGGCGAGGTCAAAGTGCAGCATCTGCTTTATCGTTTCATCTGCATCATTATCATGTTCAGCCCAATCGATCTGGCTTCCTTCAACCATCAGGAAAAATCCTTTCACGTTCCTGCTCAGGATTTCTATTGCTTTTGCCGTCATTTCCGCAAGTGTCGGTTCCGGGGATTCTGTAGTCATTGCGTCATTATGGAACAGACCCAGTAAAAAATCACTTTTAGCTGCATCGAATTCGGATTTTGTCTGAACAAATTCATAACCGGCTTTTACTGCTTCTTCAATCAGGTTTTTGTCATCACGCCTCTTGCTATCCGGGTGTGATTGCGGGAGGAAAAATGCTTCTCCGCCTCCCAAAATCACGTTCACTCTATTTGCAATAATGTCATACGCAATCGCCGCTTGATTGCTTCTCAAACGGACATGAGCCGCAAAAGCAGCCGGAGTTGCGTGGGTGATCGTCGACGTTGCAATTAGACCGGTCGACATACTTTTATCACGGGCACCCTCGAGGATTGTGTATACTTTTGTACTGTCGGGTATCATGCCAATCATCCCGTTATTCGTTTTATATCCGCTTGAAAGAGCGGTCGCACCCGCCGCAGAATCAGTTATCAGCGCGTTTGCCGAGTAAGTATTAATAAAACCCGTAACCGGCATCCGTTCTATATGCATTTTACCATTTGCGCCAAGGACTTTGATGCGGGCTGCAGTAATCGTTGTAATCGACATTCCGTCTCCGATCATCAGAATAATATTTTTAACCTGTCGCTGCTCTACGAGGGGATACGGGTTTCTGTCGACCGGTGGTATATAATAACTGAATTCCTCTGCTCCTCTTTGAGCATAGAGGGACGGAATTGGCATAAACCAAATAATTAAAAATGAAAAAATTAATAGTGAAACGGTAAAAGCTTTTTGCTGCTTCATATCATTCCTCACTTAAATATATAAAAATAGTCTGTAATTTGTAAATTACTTGTTAGTTTATTTGTTCCCTGCATAAAATATGTCATAATGAGTTACGGCAGTTTTTTCAATGCCTGGTTAAGGTCTACAATGAGGTTGTCCGCGCCTTCAAGACCAACAGAAATCCGCACCATTGACGGTAACTTCAGGATCAGGTTTTGCATCCCGCTAAGCGGGATTGCAAGACCTTCCCACAAATATGTTAATAATTTAGTAACGTGTTCCGGCATCCCAGTAATTATGTAATCCACAATCGGTTTAATATTTGATTATTTTAACAGGCTGAAATTGGTCTCGCAGTGATTGGAACATTGTTTCCGGTAAGGTGCTGTCAATTGTCCTGTTCGGAAAAAACAGTGATGAACTGTCCGGCAGGTTAAATCCCCCGATTTGCATGGGGCCGGTGGTCGACTGCTTTTGTTGATAAACGGCGGTCTGGCTGGAACCCGGGAAAGGCGGGGGTTTAATACGCGGTGAATATAAAACTTTTTCTTCATTGCTGCTGATTACATAAGTTTCAATTATCACAGCAGCAAATGCGATAATTGCAGCGGCGGCAAAAGTTACAACTATCGGTTTAACAGGCAGAGCGCGGATTGTGTTAAGCATCCGTTCAAGTCCTGCTGCACGTTCTTTAGCGGCTTCCTGAGCTAAACGCCGTCGTAAAACCCTGTTGAAATCTTCCGATGCGGTAATTTTTGGCAGACTTTTAAGTGATTTAATTACCAGGCGGGCATTCGCCAACAATTTTGCGCAGTTAGAGCATGCGGCAAGGTGTTCATCGATTAATTTTTCATACTCTTCTGATACTTTACCTTCGAGATAATCGGAAAAGTGCTGTGAAAAATCTACGCAGTCGATCATAGGCATTTCATTCTTTAATTTCTTTTAAATATTCAGTAAGTTTTTCCTGGAGTTTAAAACGACCCCTATTGACCCTGGATTTTACGGTTCCCAAAGGTATTTTTAAGATTGAACTAATCTCTTCATAAGAAAGTTCCTGAATATCTCGAAAAATTATTACTTCTCTAAATTTTTCCGGCAGAGAATCGATTGCTCTCTGAACAATGTCCTCCTTTAAAATATCATCAACGCTTTCTTCTGGTCCCTTTTTCCCATCGCGCAGTTCATAATCTTTATCTTCAAAACCCAGACTGCTAACGGATAAGATTTTTCGCCGTTTACGGCGTCTGAGCTCCGTTTTCGCAAGGTTACCGGTAATGGTATATATCCACGTAGAAAACTTTGCTACATTTCTGTATGCTTTTTTTTTGCGGTATACCCGTAAAAAAGTTTCCTGAACAATATCTTCAGCCTCTCCAATATCACCCAGGAAGCGATAAGCAAAATTGACGAGCTGGTCTTTATAACGCCTTACAATTTCTTCAAAAGCATACAGATTTTCATGCTGGAACTGCTCGATCAGTTCTTCATCTGAAGGAGAAGAGCCGTTTTTATTATCATTGTTCATGTATATAACTACCAATGCGAGACAAAGTTCCCTGATTTTTTATTTTACTATCAGGAATTTTGTAAAAATTATTTTTATTCGTTTTTACAATGTTAATCCATCCCGCCGAGCGGCAGGAATGCACGGCAGTTTTTTCATAACGAATATAAATAATATGCGTATTTAACTCACAAAATCAATATATATTGACAAAACATAAAAAATCTATATTTATTATAACGATCCAATATTCGTTTTGTTGCAATATAGTTATTTATTAAAAATACTTTTAAATTTTTGAATAAGCAATGTTATTATCATTTTGTCACTGCGGTACCCGGTTTTCAGATGGGTATCCGCTTCGAGAACTGCTTCTAATAGTATTAGAATATCGTCAATAGAAATTTGTGCGGCTTGCTGCACGTATCTATTAAACCTAAAATAAGGCACTTTTACAATTTTGGCAATTTCATTGCTTTTAATACTCCGTGCGCTGTAGAGCTTAATTTTTAATAATATTGTTAAATGCCGTACAATCATAACGAAAATACGCGGTGCACTCTCGTTATATAAAATGAATTGCTGCAGGAACTCAAGCGTTTTTATGCTGTCGGTCTCACACAAGGCATGCATGAATTCAAATATATTGAAACTGCGGCTTGCATATATAATCTCAATAATATCATCCTCAGACAACTCTTTTTCCGCTTGAGCGAAGAGTTGAATTTTTTCGAATTCGTTCACATAGTTTCGCAGGGCAGGTTCTGTTGAGTCTTTGAGTACGTACAGCGCATCGTTATTCATTGAAAAATCCAATTTTGCCGCATACTCTCGAAGCCAGGCAATCAGTTGATTGTCATAGAGTATGGGAAAATTATACCACGCAGCGTTCTCCTTGAGAAATTTAACTGCAGGAATTCGTTCATCGAGTTTTTCGTCTTCAAGGATCACCGTAGTTGAAATCCGCGGATTCTTAACATATCCTTCTAAAATATTCCAGCATTCGCTGTTCATTTTCCGGGCGTCTTTAATAAGAATAAACTCTTTATCAGTAAAAAGCGAATACGAAACAAGGTTTATATTGAGTTCACCGGCGTCAATTTCATCTCCAAAAAGTTTCTTAACGGCAATAGTGTCCTTTCCGGCCGATTCGCTTTTATTGAGTATCAAATTTACTGCGGTTTCGCGCAGATAATCTTCTGCACCGGTGATAACATACACCGGCATCAAAGGAGCACTTTTAATTGCCCTTAAATGTTCGCGATATGTTTGTTTCTTATTCATAAACCATAAGAGTGTCGAATGTCGAAGTACGAATGTCGAATATCGAAGTGTGATTATCTAATGATTTAAAAATTCGCAATTCGTAATTCGTAATTATAAATTGGTTTTAACCTTTGTTGTTTGCCGATTTACTTTTTTCACGTTTCATTGCCGTTATCAAGGCAAGTATCAATCCTCCCAATACAATACCGCCCATAAGAACCAGCATTATAATCGCAGACGGATTCATTGTGTTTCTCCTTCAAAAGTTTGGTTCATGAGCCACTTATTAATGGCGATAAATATGATGATAGCCAATCCCCACTGCAAGAGGCATGTACCCACACTGAAGGAACTGAAAATGTCGGTCCAGCCGCCAGCCTGAGAGAACCACCACCATATCAGCACAACGAATTGCACCGGTATTAAAAACACAATCACATCAAAGAATCTCCCGAGGTTAATATCATTGCCCTCGAGGTTAATAAAGTTTTCCCGGAAACGTTTTACACCGTATTTTATTGCTGCAAGGGCAATAAAAAATCCGCTCAACATCAATCCGAGACTCCAGACCCAGTCCTGGTTCTCAAAAAAGCCCATGCTGAGCGCCGATGGAACACCGAGAACGAATGCAACGCTGCCGACCATTATTATCGCCTTCTTTCTTGTCAATCCCATATCCATAAATATTCGGGTTGTAAGCTCTATCATGGATATTAGTGAAGAAACGGCAGCAAAACTGAGAGCAAGGAAAAACAAAGTGAGAAAAAATCTGCCGCCTGCAATCTGGTTAAATAATTGGGGGATCCATATAAATGTTAAGCCGGTATTTGCGGGACCCGGTTCCTGCACCAACTGCACCGGGTCCGCATAAGCAGACCCCAGTGCAAAAACCACCGGCACAATAGTCAGTGCGGCGATAAGCGAAACTGTATAATCACCAAATCCGATAATACCCGAATTAAGTACTATATCCTCTTTCTGTTTCATATACACAGCATAGGTTAAAATCAATCCCCATCCGGCGCCTGTCGACCAGGCGGACTGCGTAAGCGCCTGCAGCCAAACCTCATAGTTAAATAACTCGCTTAATTTTGGTGTAAACAGATAATTTACACCTTCCACGGCACCCGGTAAGGTTAAAGACCTGACCATCGCAATCAACAACAAGACAAAAAGTGAAGGAATCAGGAATTTATTTGCTTTTTCGATACCCCTTACGCCTTTATAAATAATATACGAACCGATAAGCATTGCACAGAAATGGAAAAACAGCGGCTGATATTGTGTAGCAATGAACGAATCCCAGTATTCCCGCCCTTGCTGTAAGAAGACTTTTCCGGTTATTGAAGCAGTAACGTATTTTATACACCAGCCTGTAACAACGGAATAATAAAACATAATGCCCATTGCACAAAACCCGACATAGGTTCCCATCCAGCCGAATTTTTTTCCCATAATTGCACCAAATGCGCCGGCAGTACCCTTGCGCGCCCCTTTCCCCAGGCTGAATTCCAGTATCAAAAGAGGAATCGACCAGAGAAAAAGGAATATGATCCAGGGGATAAGAAATGAACCACCGCCGTATTTCGCAATTATACGCGGGAATCTCCAGATATTCCCTGTACCGACCGCCATTCCGAGAGAAGCAAGGAGAAGCCCGATTCGCGACGTAAAAAGTTCTTTCTTTTCCATATAAACACCCTCACTTTAAGAGACATTATAGCCCACAATCTTTTTGTTCTAAAAAAAGTGTAAATTCCCGTATTGCAATCTTAATAATATTGTCAGATATTATGAATCCTTGTCAAGCGTTATTTTTAAAAAAATAATACATTTCCGCCGGAGGCGGATCAGCCTCCGGGTGAACTATATTACACATGATTTTCTCTTTATGCAAGAGGAATATCCTCATATTTTTTAATTCTATTCGGGTGTTATCCCTAACAAATTGCTGTCAGTCTTCAGCGGTCAGCTTTCAGTTAAAAATGCGCAGACGACTGCCTTTTTTACTAAAAGCTAATTTCATTTTACTGAATAATATTTCTCTCCTGATTAATTCATTAATAAAATTATGATACTTGTTTAATGGTTGTTGACAAATTAAATATGCATTTTCGGTAGCCGCAGGCTTTATCCTGCGTTTATCACGCTATTATATGTTGTAATTTCACTATAAGCGCACACTAAAGTGTGCGGCTACCCTAAAATTTCTATAACCTGGTTTATTCATAAATTCCAATTCTGTCGTACACCGAGTACCCGGGATGACAGTCTTGTAATAATGCCAATAATAACAATAACATATATCAACTAATAAACACTTTTATGAATTATGCAGGCTCATATATTATTGCAGGCCCACAATACTCACATTCCGCCCTGTTCTCAGTTTGTCACGCCGTGCGCTGTAAAAAAGGTCATCACGGCAGTAAGTACATTCAGATGCAATTTCAATATTCAAATGCGGTATCTTCAATAATGCTAATTGTTTACCTGCGGCGTTTCCCATATCAAGTTTGTATGCACCATTATTTATTGAACCAAGAGATTCTGAGGAGAACTTACCGGCAACATCTTCTTTTACCGTATAGCAGCAGGCTTGTATAAACGGAGCAATCGCAATAATTAAATTTCGTGGTTTTGAGTTAAACAGTTTTTGCATTTTTTCAATTGTCTTACCGATAACGTTATTACATAATCCCCGCCACCCGGCATGTACAAGTCCTATTGCTTTTGCACATGGATCGTATATGAAAACCGATAGACAATCAGCCGTTACTACCCTTAAATAGAGATTCTTTAGATTGGTAACAATCCCGTCACCCTCTCCGAGTATTCCCGGCTGGCGCGCATGTACGATATGGTCGCCATGTACCTGATGTATACGGGCAATATGGTCTACGGGAATATGTAAAGCGTTATACCATTGCTTTTCCGAGCGGAAATATCTTTCCCGGCGTTCTTCTTCAGGCAGGTTAATCCGCCTCCGGCGGACAGGATTCGGCTCAGGAACTGTAGAATGACGGGTGCTTACGCAGGCATGCACTTCAGGGAATCGCTCAAAAATGGCAAATCTATAGGGTTTGAATCTTCCGATGGGGATGACTTTCATAAATATCCTGAATAACTTGTTCAGAGAAAAACAAAGCAACAATGTTGGACCGGGACAAAAAGAAGAAAAATTTTATCCCTCTGCACTCTCCTTTTCAACCGTTTACATTTATTGTTGTTTAACGGTTAGCCTACCATCTTCATTGATTAGGACTTCATTCATACTTCCTGAGCGGAAACCCTCTAAATCCAGTGTGACATATATATAACCGATTTCTTTAAGTTTGCGAACGATTTTTTTTCTAATTGTTTCATCCATCATCTTAGAAAATTCATGTGTATCAAGTTCGATTCTTGCGGTCGTATCATAATGGCGTACTCTAACCGTATTAAAACCGAGGTCCGTAAGATAGTTTTCCGCCAAATCTATCATACGTAATTTTTCGGGAGTTATTCTTGAGCCGTAGGGGATGCGCGAGGCTAAACATGCTAAAGAGGACTTATTGTACGTAGGAAGTCCCAATCTCCTCGAAAGAGCCCTTATCTCATCTTTGCGTAAGCCCGCCTCACGGAGCGGACTCCTGACGGAATATTTTTCCCTGGCTTTTTCACCGGGACGGTAATCGCTTATATCGTCTATATTGGCGCCGTCGGCAAGAAATGTTATACCTTCTTCTTCAGCAACGCCAGCCATTTTACCGAAAAGTTCCGTACGGCAGAAATAGCACCGGTTTACAGGATTGTTGATATATTGAGGATTAGAATGTTCTTCAGTTTGAACAACGCGAATACGCGCGCCAATTTGCTCTCCTAACTTTTTTGCTTTCATCAGTTCACGTTCAGGAAAAGAGTTGGAAACGGCTATCAGCCCAAGCGCTTTCTCATGCAAAACATCCGCCGCAACCTTGAGCAGAAAAGTGCTGTCGACGCCTCCAGAAAAACCGATAACAACACCACCCATTTCCCGCAAAATATTTTGCAGTTTTTTATATTTTTCGTCTAAATCCATAACTTTATTTTCTATTTTGAATCAACTCATAAGTTTTATAATTAAATATATTCCATAACTTTAGCAAAGACTTAATATCATCCCGTACAATATAATTAAAGCTCATTCAGGCAGGATATACAGGATATTTTATCTTGTTTATCATGTCAAAAAAATAGATTTTTAAAATTAATCAAATTTTTTATTTCTGCTGAATTTTGGTAGAGTCTCTTTCAAAAAACTCGAGCACTCCATTTTTATATTGCAAAAGCAGCCAATTTGATTTTTGGTTAGTATTATCCATTTCAATCGTTCCGCGGGCGGATTCCGGCATAGACCGAATACGCATTAGATTTTCCCTAAAGCGTTCTCTCGATAAAGCACCGCTTACCCCGTTTAATATAAATATCGCTGCATCATATCCGTACATTTCGTCGATTCCCGGTGAAGCCCCCTTGATCCGACGGAAAATATCACGAAAATTTGACCATGGTGTATAAAAATCATCAATAAAATAATCGGAGGTAAAATAGAGTGTGTTGAAAGATCTTTTAATAAGGTCGAGCTTAGACATGTCGTACCATATGTTGTTGCCAAGCAGCATAGCATTAAAATTTTCATAAGCAAACTGATTGGGAATAATATAAAGGTCTTCCGGCGTAGTGATAGGAATAAAAATTGCGTCATAAGTATAAACCGAATAATCGAGGCTGTCCACCTCTCTGATACCCTCCTTTTTTCTTCTTGCTTCGAGATTATCCAGGTATATGTACCAGATTGAATCAAGTTCAGCAATGGTGAGGCTGTCCATAAAAACAGCAGTTAATGAATCCAAAAATTCTATTGTGAGACTATCTTGAATAATAGCAGTGGAATCCACAAGATTTTCCCGGATGAATATACGCAGCGAGTCTTTCATCATTATGTCATAACCAATCTTCCGGATATGATTGAACTGGTATTTGTAATCGGTAGTTCCGGGATAATACCACTCCTGTGCGAGGATATTTCCGCCGAGTTTTTCGACCTCTAAAGCAAATCTTTGAGCCATTTGTTCTTCGGGAACCCCGATAGGGCTTAATATTGCAAAAATATTGAATTTAAGTTCGTTTACAGCAAAATTCGCAAGTGCAGCGCCCTCTAATTCAGCAGAACCTTTAATCTGAAACAAGTAATCATTTATCTCCGTGATTTTCCCTTCATTATTACCCGTCATTACAACCGGGACCTTATAAATCGAAGCCGCTGCGCCTGCCAGAGCCTGTAACTTTGGATCAACGGGTCCCAAAATTCCTAATATCGACCTGTCTGCAGCAATATCCTTTATTAATGAGGGGAATTTGGAAATACTGCCTTCAGTATCGATAGGTTTAAGTTTTATCGTATTTGCTGTTTTATTAATTCCGCCAGAGGCGGATCCGCCTGCGGCGAAAAATTGACTGAGCGCTGCGTCTGCGCCGTTAAAAATGCGCTTTCCCTTCTCCGCATATTCGCCATGAAACGGCATAAGGACAGCAATATACCGGTCACCGGATAATTCTTCCATAATCAGGCTTTGCAAATCTGTTACAACGTTTTGAACAGCCCGGAACGTAATACGATCTTTAATGCTTTCGAGTATCGCCTGTGCTTCGTCCAATGCTCCTTCATTAATTTTATTCTGTACAATTTTCATATCGACCAAAGCATGTATTTCAGGGTCATTGTAAAACCCTTTGAATTCGCCATACAAGTATTCAGGAATTTCGGGATCGAACAGATCTACAAATTTTTCAGCCGCCTGAGCCCGTATTACGGAGCCGTCTCCATGTGCGACGTTCCACAGCAATTCCTGCAGTGCAAAATAGTTCATTCCTTTATTAAAATATATCTCCGCCCGCAGCATCCTAGCATGCGAGACATAACGTGAATCGGGATAAGTTTTTAAAAGTTCCGATATGAGCGCAGACGCCTCATTGTAATCCTTTCTGTCTCTCGCTATACGGCATTTAAGGTAGAAAGCCGCAGATGAGCGCTGATTATTGGAAAATCCCAGTATGTGTTCGATAATATCCAATGACTGCTGATACCGCCCATTCTTATATTCCGATAGAGCAATGCTAAAAAGTGTATCCGCTTCTTGGATATATACTTTCTGTGCCTGCCGCGCTGAGGCAAAGATATGTGACGATACAATTATCGTAATGATTGCGGCTGTAAATAGCGTGATTTTTTTCATCGTTCTTATAAATATAGTTTTTCTGACCGGATTCATTTATTCCCATTCAATGGTGCTTGGCGGTTTAGAACTGACATCGTATACGACCCTGTTAATGCCCGGAATTTCGTTGATAATTCTGTTGGATATATGGGCAAGCAGCCGGTGCTGCATCGGATACCAGTCGGCGGTCATGCCGTCAACGCTTGTAACGGCACGCAAAACAACCGTGCGGTCGTACGTCCTGTGGTCTCCCATGACACCTACCGACCTGACCGGCAGCAATACAGCCAGCGCCTGCCAAACTTCGTTGTATACTCCGGCAGCCTTTATTTCATCAATAAATATTTTGTCAGCCCTGCTCAAAAGTCCGAGTTTTTCTTTAGTAACCGGTCCCAGGATTCTTACGGCGAGTCCGGGTCCGGGAAACGGATGCCTCTGCAGGATTTCATCCGGTATATTTAGCTGTTTACCGACCTTCCGCACTTCATCTTTAAACAGTTCACGCAGCGGTTCGACTAACTGCAGCGACATTTTTTCAGGCAGCCCCCCTACATTATGGTGGCTTTTAATTGTAGCGGAAGGTCCCTTGAACGAGGTGCTTTCAATCAAGTCCGGATATAGTGTCCCCTGTGCAAGAAATTCGACACCTCCAACCGTGCGCGCTTCTTTTTCAAAAAACTTTATAAAAACATTGCCTATAATTTTACGCTTTTTTTCAGGATCGGTTACACCTGCGAGTGCCTCCAGGAAATCACGGGTACCGTCCACAACTCGGAGATTTATGTGAAAATAGCTGCGAAACGTTTTTTCAACCTGTTCCCGTTCGCCGATTCTCAGCAAACCGTTATCGATAAATACGCAAGTGAGCTGTTCCCCTATCGCCCTGTTAATCAATACCGCCGTTACGGAAGAATCCACGCCCCCGCTGAGTCCTAAAACAACCCTGCTGTTGCCCACCTGCCGTTTTATGTGCTCAACAGTCTCCGTTATAAAAGCGGAGGACGTCCAGTCGCCCTTTACGCCGCAGATACGGTATAGAAAATTGTGCAGTATTTTATCACCATATTCGGTATGTACGACTTCCGGATGGAATTGAATACCGTATAATCGCATCTGTTTACTATGGATAGCTGCAATAGGTGAGTTTGCCGTACGCGCGATAATTTCAAAATCTTTCGGGAGTGTATCCAGGCGGTCCCCATGACTCATCCAAACCCTCGATTTATTTTCTATTCCGGCAAACAGGTCGGTATTATGAATTATTTCAAGCTCGGCTCTGCCGTATTCACGCTTATCCGAATGAGCGACAACGCCGTTGAAATGGTGTGCAATCGTACATAATCCATAGCAAATCCCGAGGAAGGGTACATTCAAGGAAAATATATTTTCACTAATTTGTGGAGCGCCTTCTTCGTAAATACTCATCGGACCGCCGGACAGTACAATACCGCGCGGATTTTTGGATTCAATCGTTTCAAGCGGGACATTGAACGGATATATCTCGCAATAAACATTCTGCTCCCTGATGCGCCGGGCAATCAACTGCGTATACTGAGAACCAAAATCGAGAATTATAATCGTTTCGTGCATAATGTCGGCAAGCAGAAACCGTTACCTTTGATTGATACAAATATTACCAAAATTTATTCCAGAGAAATGTCCCATTTGCGCAAATAATCCATAGCATTGTAATTGGTTAAGTCGCACTGTAGCGGGGTAACTGCGATATAGTTATTCGCTACTGCGATTTCGTCCGAATCTTCCGAATGTTCCAAAAGTATTCTTTCTCCTCTTAACCAGAAATATGTATTATTCGAGGGGTCTTTGCGTTCGTCAAATATTTCATCGTACCGAGTTTTTCCCTGATGCGTAATCCGTATACCGGCTATTTGTTCTTTTGGCACGGGAGGGACGTTGATATTTAAAAATGTATATTCGGGAAGCCTGTTTTCGAGAATTTTTTTTGCAATAATTTGTGCAAATTCAGCGGCAGTTGAAAAATCGTCATACTCATACGAGGCAACCGAAATTGCAAACGCAGGCACGTTCATTATTCCGCCTTCTGCGGCACCGGCAACCGTTCCCGAATAGACCGTATTTATTCCCGTATTTGCCCCATGGTTGATTCCCGCAACAATAAGATCGGGCATCGAGCGCAGGACCTTTTTAACTGCAAATTTTACGCAATCTGCCGGCGTTCCGTCAATTGCCCAGCCAAATCCCTTGAAACTGTGATTACTTTTCTGTATGCGGATCGGCTTACGCATAGTAATCGCGTGAGCAACAGCGCTGCACTCGGTAACAGGAGCCACGACAGTACACATACCGACCGGCGACAGCGCTTCATAAAGAGCGGTCAATCCGGGAGCCAGAATACCGTCATCATTCGTCAGCAGTATTTGAGGTGTCGCATTCATTTTTCTCATTTTCAAAAAAATCAATAATTTCCGTAATGCGGGTGCGCAGGTCCTTCCGGTTAACAATCATATCAACAAAACCCCGTTCCAATAGAAATTCGGACGTCTGAAATCCCTCAGGCAGTTCTTCGCCGATAGTCTGCTTAATAACACGCGGTCCGGCAAATCCTATTAGAGCACCGGGTTCTGCGATAATTATATCACCTAACATAGCATAACTTGCCATCACGCCGGCAGTGGTTGGATTGGTTAATACAGAAATATACAAACCTTTATTTTTCGATAACCGTGCAAGCCGTGCGCTTGTTTTCGCCATCTGCATAAGCGAAAGAATT
>LJUD01000294.1 GCA_001304035.1 bacterium SM23_31
TTCTAAAGGTTCTTCCGCTGCTGTTTCAACGGTTTCAGGCTCAGCAGCCTTTTCTTCCACTTCTTCTTTAACGGTATCCTCGACTATTTCAGATTTTGCCTCTTCAGCATCTTTTGCAGCCTCCACTCCTTCTTCTTCTGTCACGGTCTCGCCCTCAGTCTTTCCTGCCAGTTCTGCCCCTGCTTCCACAGCAGCTTCAACTTGTGCCTCTTGTTCTGCAGTTTCCGCTTTTTCCTCTATCTCAATTTCGGTTTTTTCTTCGGATTTTTTCTCTTCTAAAGGTTCTTCCGCTGCTGTTTCAACGGTTTCAGGCTCAGCAGGTTTTTCTTCCACTTCTTCTTGAACGGCATCCTCGACTATTTCAGATTTTGCCTCTTCAGCATCTTTTGCAGCCTCCACTCCTTCTTCTTCTGCCACAGTCTCGCCCTCAGTCTCTCCTGCCGCTTCTGCCTCTGCTTCCACAGCAGCCTCAACTTGTGCCTCTTGTTCTGCAGTTTCCGCTTTTTCTTCCATCGGCGCAGTTTCCACTTCTGTTTCTTTCATCACAGCTTCTTGCTTTTCGGATTCGACTGCCGCTTCTTCGGCAGATTTCTCCCGCTTTTTTTCCTGCTTCTCAAAGTACTCTTTGATATCTTTCTCATCCAAATCCTTTAAATACTCGGTTTGCGAAAGCACTATTTTTTTATTTTCCTTGTCAAATTCAATAACTTTGAGAGTTACTTCTTCGTTCAGGTCTAAATGCTTTTTAGATTTCTTTTTTCCGTCCTGTGCTTTTTCAACGTGCGATGACGGCACAAAACCTTCAACCCCACCGGGGAGTTCAACAATAACCCCTTTCTCGACATTTCTCACAACTTTTCCGTTAGTAACGATGCCTTTCTGGAAATCTATCTCAAATGAATCCCATGGACTTTGTTCAATTTGTTTGTGACCGAGTGAAATGCGTCTGTCTTCTTCGGAGACATTGAGAATAATCACTTCGATTTCTTCACTTTTTCTAACAATTTCACTTGGATGTCGCACTTTTTTAGTCCATGACAGGTCCGAAATATGTACGAGACCGTCAACGCCTTCTTCAAGCTCTACAAACACACCGAAATTCGTAATATTACGCACTTTCCCTTTGTGCCTTGTGCCAACCGGATATTTACTGGTGATATTTGACCATGGATCCGGCTGTGTCTGTTTGAGACCGAGAGATATTTTTTTCTCTTCTTTGTCAAAATTAAGTACCACAGCTTCCACTTCTTCGCCAATCGACAGAATTTTAGACGGATGTTTTATATGCTGTGTCCAGGACATTTCCGAAATATGTATAAGCCCTTCTATTCCTTTTTCCAGCTCGATAAAAGCACCGTAATCGGTAATTGACACTACTTTGCCCGTTACCTTGGCGCCGACAGGGTATTTTTCTTCAATATTTTCCCATGGGTGTTTCTGGAGCTGCTTAAGCCCGAGTGAAACCCGCTGCTTTTCTTTGTCAAAATCCAGTACAACAACTTTAATCTTCTGGTCTAAACTGACGATCTCCGAAGGGTGTGATACCCTTCCCCATGATAAATCGGTAATATGCAGCAAACCGTCTACGCCGCCCAAATCGATAAATACGCCGAAATCGGTAATATTCTTCACGATACCAATTCTGACCTGACCTTTGTCGAGCTCTCTCAGTGTTTTCTCCCGCTGCTCCGATAAACCTTCTTCAATAATTATCCGCCGCGAAACTACAATGTTCTTTCGCAAATAATTTATCTTCACCACTTTAAATTCCATGGTCTGACCGATTAACGTATCGAAATCACGTATCGGTTTAACATCTACTTGTGAGCCGGGAAGAAAAGCGTCGATTCCCATCAAGTCAACGACTATACCGCCCTTGATACGACGCATACATTTACCCTCAATTGTTTCATTATTTTCATAAATTTGAATGATATTTTCCCAGATTTTTGTAAAGTCCGCTTTTTCTTTTGAGAGTTTCAGTTGACCGTCAGGATCTTCCATCTTATCTAAAAAAATCTCAATTTCATCACCGACTTTTAAATCTTCGATGGATTTAAACTCTTCAGCAGAGATTATTCCTTCGGATTTGAAACCGATGTCAACTGCAATTTCTTTGTCGGTTATTGAAAGAATTTTACCCTTGACAATTTCTCCTTCAGTGAAGTTCGTAATTGTCCTGTCATATAATTTGGTCAGGACTTCGATTTCTTCTTCAGGATATTTCGACTCTTCTTTTAAATCTTCCAATTTTACCTTCCGTCCGGGCTGCACCGCGGGTTCTTCATTTTCTTGTCCATTTTCCGGAGCAGCCACATAAGAAATCTCGGGCTGCTCTGCAGCTGAATTTTCTTTTTCTTCCGGCTGCTGGTCACGTTTGTTTTCTTCGTTCAACATTAAAATGCCTCCAACCTCGCTGTTAAATGTTTAGTTAATAATTGAATACAGTATTTATGTTGTGAATAATCACAACTGTAGTTTATTTAATTTTTCATTCTCAGACCTTTATCTTCATTGACAAAAATCCATGCAACGACCTTTCCAATTTCAATATCATCATGCTCGAGCCAATAATCCCGATTCCACTGGTAATGTGAGCTGGTGTCTGCAGGATTCATGTTTTCGATTTCGCTCAAAATAGCTGAAAATCTTCTTTGCCAGCACCGCATGTTGCCGGGTCTCAAGTCAATCCATCCATCGTGCGCCCATTTGTCTATGTTTTTATCCGATACTTCAAAATTACTCTTTCCCCGAAAAGGCGGAATTTTTATTGTTTCGCCCCGCACCAGTCTTTTGCCGTCAGCAGTTAATATCGGGATGCCGATAGAAAGAATAGCCGGTCTGAGTTTTACGTCGCTTTTTAACAATCCTTCAATTTTATGAGACAATTCATGTTCATCCGTTTTTACAATAGTATACATTGACGAGCAAATCCTTTTCAAGAGATGAGCTTCATACAGTAATTTAGAGAGACGGGGCGGACCGAGAATCTCGAAAGCCACTATATCGGAACCGTGTTCCAATTCAAGAGATTTTAGCCGGTCAAGTGCATGATCACGCATCGCGCCTGCACGGTAGGTCGGGCCCATTGCCGCGCTGTCTAAGGCATTGATAATATCATGACCGGTATTACCACCCTTTATCTCGAACATTAAATTTTCAGCTATTTCTTCCGGCGTAATAAATTCCATCTGCCCTATTGACGTTATAGTCATGAATTCATTTGATGAAAACATACCATTCTCGCCGGTATCAATATAGGGCGCTTCCAGATATTTACCCTCTATTTTCTCCCATCCACCGGAAGATTTAAGTTCAAATACGTCGCTGAGAGCCACCGCGCTATCAAATGCGCAGTCAAACAATGGAATAGGTTTGCCTTTTCTTAAAATTTTCCCATAATGTATTCTTTTCCATGCAATGGCTGCGGCGGGTGAGGAGTACCCGCGAGGGCCGTTCCTCACTGTGGGTATACGGTATATTAAGACCCATCCCGCCGGTACCGCTCGTTCCAATTTTAAAATAAAACTTCGTATTAAATCTCCTTGCAGCCTCATAGAGAATTTGAATATGACGGATTAATTGAGGAATATACTGAATACAAAGGAGCTTCTCAACTTCATCAATAAAATCTTGAATTCCATCCTGAGATGTTTTTACCGCTTCACTTTTCCTGATAGTATTAAGACTGCTTAAAAAAATATTCTGGTATGCAACACCCGTTGCAGTATTAATACAATCGATTATTATATCCGGCTTGTATTTTTCTATAAGCTTGAATAAATACGACCCGGATAATATGTCTTCGTTTAAATCATTAATAAGATCATGAATTATATTTTTACGGTACTCAGAATTAGAAAGAAGCTCGGATCGAGTCTTATCTTTATACTCAGACCTGACAAAAATATTTCCCCAATCGTATGAAATATTACTGTTGGAGTAATCACTACGCAAAATCTCGCCGCTTTCTTGCACTTCTTCCTTCGTCAAAGCGAGCACAACAAGTTCTTTAGGGTCCTGCTCCAGAATTTTACGACAGACAGCCATTCCAACAAGACCTGCCCCACCAAAAACCATAACCGTACTATCCTTAATCTCCATTATTTAATCCCACAAGTGTATATAATTTTTTAACCTCCGAGGACAAAAGAAACCGCCAGCCGCCTCTGGGTAATTTACGCTTCGTTATGCCGGCATATTTCACCCGGTCTAAAGATACCACCTTATATCCCAAAGCATCGAACATTCGTTTAATCATATTTCTTTTGCCTTCATGGACCGTAATTTCTACTTTTTGTGCCGATGTAATTATTCTTACTTTAGCCGCAACTTTTTCACCCTTGCCTATTAAAACTCCTTTTTGCAATTTTCGTATATCTTTATTTGCCAACGGTTTGTGCAGTTCAGCTATATAAATTTTCTCTACGGCGAATTTTGGGTGTGCCAGTCTGTAGCTAAGCTCGCCGTCATCGGTTATAATTAAGAGACCTGTTGTCGTAATATCGAGACGCCCAACCGGAAACAGCCTGCGGTTGGATTTAATTAAGTCAATAACTGTCCTTCGCTTTTGCTCATCCTTTACGGAACAGACAATACCCTTAGGTTTATTAAGTAATATATATTCAAAATTGGTCTTTAATGTTACATATTTTCCCTTATACATTACAAGGTCTTTTTCAGGTTTGACGATATATCCAGGATCGAGAGCTTTCTGCGTATTCACAGAGACAAAACCATCTTTAATCAGTTGATCGCATTTCCTCCGCGCCGCTATTCCCGCCTGCGACATGAAGCTGTTCAATCGCCATTCCTGTTTCTTTAGCATCATGCTGAATTATATCTTCAATTTCTTCTAATTGAGGTAGGTCAGAGAGCGAATTAATGCCAAAAAAGCGTAAAAATTCATCCGTGGTTTTATATAAAAGCGGTCTTCCGGGAGCCTTCTCCCTTCCTGCTATTTTTATCAGATTACGTTCCAACAATGTTCTGAGCGGTCCTCCCGAATCTACGCCGCGTACTTTTTCAATATCAGCACGATTTACGGGCTGGCGATAGGCAACAATTGCGGTAATTTCGAGACCCGCACGCGAAAGACGTGACCGCCTTCGCTCCGCCTGAAGCTTCTTTACCCATACTGCAAACTCCGGTCTGGTAACGAATTCATACCCCCCGGCTACATGACGCAATATAAATCCCCGTTCAAGATTTTCGTATTCCGTCCGGAGGTCCCGGACAATTTCCGCCGCATCTTCTTCCGTTATGTCCTCAATTATCTCGGATATTTTTTTTACCGATAGAGGAAAATCAGAGGCAAACAATAACGCTTCAACTATATGTTTACGATCGTTATTTGCCATAAATGTTTTTCCTCTACAGACGGTGTTAAATATATTTGTAAATCCAGATATTTCTAAAAGGCTGTGATTGAGATATTCTAATCTGTTTTCTTTTTGCAAGCTCCAAAATTGCAAGAAAATTAATTACTATAATTATCCTTTCGCCGTGACTCATTAAATGCTGATGAAATGAAATTCGCTTCTGTACATCGAGAAGCCGCAGGATTTCTTCCATCTTTTCCTCGATGGTAGCAGGATCAGGCAGAACATAGTGATATGTTTTTTCAACTCGCTTTTGCAGAACAGCGTGATATGCAACAACTAACTCATAAATAGACATTTGTATATCAAAATCACCATCCTGAGCTTCCATTGTTTCGTCTTTCACCGTATCACCCCGCGGAAAATGCATCGAGCTTCGGAATTCAAATCCTTCAAATTGTTCGGCAGCATTCTTTATTCTTTGGTATTCCAACAGATTCTGAACAAGTTCACGCCTCGGGTCTTCAATTTCTTCCTCTTCTTCCACATGTATGGGAAGCAGCATTTTCGCCTTAATGCGCATAAGAGTTGCAGCCATTACTATAAATTCACCGGCAATTTCAAGGTCGAGTGACCGCATAATTGCAATATATTCCAGATACTCCTTCGAAATCTTAGCTATGGGAATATCATAAATATCGATTTCTCCTTTTTTTATCAAGAATAACAAGAGGTCATACGGTCCCTCAAAAACATTTATTTTAATTTGATACGACATTATTTTTATTTTAAAGCAGTATATTAACAACGCAGGTTGAAACCTGCGGCTACCGAATATATATTTAAATTTTTTTGTTCATCAGCATTTTTTTGTACAAAATAATCAAGTAATAACATGTATTATTTTAAACAAAATGTTAGAAGAACCAATTTTTTTAACTCCATCATGGTAGCCGCAATCCCGCTCAGAGGGATTGCGTTTAACCTAATTTCATAGCTTTATGCACATCATTCATAGTTGACTGTGCAATCTCCCGTGCTTTTTTATTACCTTCGTTCAGAATATCCCTGATATCATCCTGCCGGTTTTCATAATACTGCCGGTTCTTTCTGAACGGCTCGAGAAATTCGATCAGCTTACCCGCAAGGTTATTTTTACACTCTACACACCCTAATGCACCTGAACGGCAGTCTGATGCGATTTGTTTTGTTTCTTCACGGTTAAATTTCTCATGATAATTATATACCAGGCAAATTTCGGGTCTGCCCGGGTCACCTCTCCGGATTTTTTTTACATCGGTTATAGCTTTCCGTAATAGTTTGCGTATAATATCGGGTTCATCCGTGAGTAATATTATGTTTCCGAGAGATTTACTCATTTTTTTGCCGTCGATACCGGGCAGCCTGCTGAAAGCCGTAAGCTTTACTTCGGGCTCGGGAAAGACATATCCGTAAAGCATGTTAAAACGGCGGGCAATTTCACGGGATAATTCGACGTGCGGCGCCTGGTCTTCTCCTACCGGAACAAGATTTGCTTTGTATATTAAAATATCCGCCGCCTGAAGAACAGGGTATCCAAGATGACCGTAACTCATTATCCCTTCAAGATGAAGCTCTTTGACTTGTTCTTTTACCGTAGGATTCCGTTCGAGCCTTCTCACTGTTATGAGCATAGAAAAAATCAAGTGCAGTTCCGCATGCTCTTTAATCTTCGACTGGACAAACATCGGACTCCTGGATGGGTCAAGACCGGCACCAATCCAGTCGATCACCATATCGATAGTGTCCCGGTATATGTGTTCGGTACCTGCAGAATT
>LJUD01000033.1 GCA_001304035.1 bacterium SM23_31
TGTAGTCCTTCTATTCATAATAATCGGCACATCTTGAGCAAACTTGAAAACATATTTTATTTTTTTTATAGCTCCCAAAACCGCAAAGACGCATTACCGGCTTTAATATCGCTTTAATGTTTCTAAAATAAAATCAATTACATTTATTCAGATTTACTATTTCACCGAATTTCTGCGGGTATAACCGTTAATCCATCATAAGCAAGGCTTATGCCGGGGGGAAGTTGAGAATTGATAGTATTATGGTCAAAAGCGTGGCTGATATGGGTAAAAAGAGTCTGCCGCGCCTTTATACGCCCGGCGACTGAAACAGCTTCATCCAAAGAGTAATGGGATATATGTTTTTCAAACCGGAATGCTTCAAGGATCAACAAATCGAGGTTTGTAAGCTTTTGAAAATTCTCTTCCGGGATATTATTTACGTCCGTGATATATGCCGTATTTTCGAACCGGAATGCAGTAACGGGCATAATGCCGTGGTACACGGTAAACGGATGTATTGTTAGTCCACAAACATCAAATGAACCGTTGATTGAAATTAAGTCAACCCGGGGATAGAATTGTTTTAACTCATCAGGTGCGTCGAATATAAATGGGAATACCTTTCTAATATAATCCGCCGTTCTCGGGCTCGCAAAGGTATTAACAGGTGCGTTTTGTTTAAAATTGAACGGGCGAATATCCGCAAGCCCCATGATGTGGTCTGCATGGTGGTGAGTAAACAACAGCGCATCTACATGCTTGATTCCCTGCGCAAGAACCTGCATGCGGAACTCCGGACTTGTATCGAAAACAATGTTTTTCCCGTTATATTGAATGCATAAAGAGGCACGGGTTCTTATGTTCCGGGGATTTGATGAGGTACAGACTGAGCACGAGCATCCTATTTCCGGAACACCAGAAGACCCGCCTGTGCCGAGGAATGTAACCGATAGTGCCACAGTTTTAATTAGACTAAAGTTAATCGTTTATTTTTAGTAAAATTTTCAACGAATCTTTTTCACCGGCACGGCGGAAAGCCTCCAATCCCTCACTGAGAGGATACATCGCAGTGATTAAAGAATTTGTATCAATTATGTTCTCTTCAAGCAGTTGCAGAGCCGGCGGAAAGTTGCCGCATCGCGAACCGGCTAATGATATTTCGTTTATCACAATCGGGGACAGGTCAAATGCAGCATCAGCAGCGTATGTGCTTTTTAGTATAATTATACCTTTTGGTTCGACTATGTTCATTGCAAGTTTTAAGCCGGACGGCTCTCCCGAGCATTCGATCACTATGGAAAATGTCTCGCTGTTTTGATCGCCGGCAGTATATGTCCGAATTCTCCACGAAGCTGCAAGACTTAGTTTGCGTTTATTTTTACCGAACAGTACCGGTGTATAACCGTATGCCAAGGCTGCCTGTCCGACCAACAAGCCAAGCTTTCCATCACCGATAACAGCAATTGAAGTACCTTTGGGAAGTTCGTACAGCGGTTCATCAAATATCTGAAGCGCAGCAGCAAGAGGTTCCGTAAAAACCGCAGCAGTATCGGGAACATTATCAGGCACAACATGCAAATTCGTTTCCGGAATGGTTAGATATTCTGCAAAAGCGCCGTTTCTGCCTGAAATACCGAGCACAGTCCGGCTGGGGCAGTGGCGGGGATCGCCTGAACGGCACAACTCACAATCGCCGCACCCGGCATTTATTTCACCGACAACGCGCTTCCCTGCCAGAGAAGGTTTATCACTCTCTTTCACAACACCGACAAATTCATGACCCGGCACACCTGTAAAATCCATATATCCGCGCATTATTTCGAGGTCGGTATTGCAAATACCGGCGAGAGATACCTGAATAAGCGCTTCTCCCGGCCGGCGTTCCGGAAGATTAACATTGGCGAGGCGAAGTTTTTTATCAAATAAAAGCGCTTGCATTGTTTAACATTAATTGTTTATATACCATTGAAGTGATTGATAAATATATTATCCGGCGATTTTAACATTATCCTTTCCCAGCAGTTCCCGTAATTCAGAAATAGTAGAATTATCAGCGTTAATCCTGTACTTTTCCGACTTCAGCACCAGTCGTTCGCCCGCAGAAGTTTTAACTTCTATGTGCAGTTCACAGTTACCGCCGGCATTTTGAACAACATTGTCAATAGATTCCAGTTCGGAAGGTTTCAATCCCTGCGCAATTAACGAAATAAGCACTTTTTTTGTAAATGTACTGCGTGCTTTTTCAATCGGTATGATTTCTTCTATGATTATTTTAGGATTATCTTCTTCCCGTTTTGAAAGTTTGCCGCGGATAAAAACCATTGTATCTTCAACGATTAAGGAGCGATATTTCTTGAAAGAGTCGGCGAATAAAATTGCTTCAATTGAGCCGGAAAAATCCTCAAGTGTTAAAAATGCTATGCTTTTGCTCGGGTCACGTCTTGTAGATGAAATTTTCGATGCAGTAATAATACCCCCATTACGCACCGTAGTATTGTCTGCGAGTTTTGGCAGTCCGGTGATGGGATGAGAAGAAAGGTATTCAACTTCGTCGCGATACTTATCTAGCGGATGCCCGGAAAGATAAAATCCCAGTACCTCTTTTTCGAGCCTCAGCGTTTTATAGCGGGTCCATTCTTCAACTTTCTGGAGGGGCGGGTATTTTTCAATATGTGTCGCGTCTCCGGAACCGCTTCCGAGTGCGAATATATTAGTCTGCCCTTTTTCCCTGTCAGCAATGGATTGATGTGCATAATTGAGCGCCTTTTCTATTGCTGCAGCTTTTTGAGCACGGCTGCCTTCCAAATTATCCAGCGCACCGGCTTGAATAAGACTCTCCAAAACTTTTTTATTTATCAGGTGTGAATCAATATGTTCACAGAATTCATAGAAATGACGGGCGTTTTTGAATTTTTCCCGTTCTTTTATCAAAGCTTGCATTGCTGTTTTACCGACATTTTTAATAGCTCCCAAACCGAACCGGATGCCATCATCTTCAACGGTGAATTTTACTCCGCTTTTCATAATATCCGGCGGGAGTACAGGAATATTCATCTGACGGCATTCCTCCAGCATAACGACTATCTTATCGGTTTGATCCATTTCCGAAGACATGGTTGCCGCTATAAATTCCCGCGGATAATGAGTTTTCAAATATGCTGTCTGGTAAGCTATTAAAGCATACCCTGCAGAATGCGATTTATTAAATCCGTATCCGGCGAATTTATCAATATGGTCAAATATCTCTTCAGCGGTTTCCCTGCCGATTTTATTTTTTACGCAGCCGTCCAGAAACTCTTCTTTTTTCTCCCGCATGAGTTCAAAATTTTTCTTACCCATTGCCCACCTGAGAATGTCGGCATGTCCCATGCTAAATTTGGCAAGTTCGCCGGCAATTCGCATAACCTGCTCCTGGTAGACAATAATGCCGTAAGTTTCGCGCAGAATCGGCTCAAGTTTCGCGTGGATGTATTCGATTTCTTTTTCACCGTGTTTTCGCTTGATAAAATCGTCAACCATGTTACTGCCAAGCGGACCAGGACGGTAGAGTGCGTTCATTGCGGTAAGGTCTTCTATGGTTTCCGGTTTAAGTTTTTTAAGATAATCTCTCATTCCGGAACTTTCGAACTGAAAAATACCCACGGTATCGCCGCGGGCAAACAGTTCGAATGTCTTTTTATCGTTAAACGGAATGTGCCGGATGTCTAATTCTTTTCCGCGGTGGTGAACCATATTCACAGATTCCGAGATTACCGTAAGCGTCCGCAAACCAAGAATATCCATTTTCAGCAGCCCGATATCCTCGATATAATTCATTGAATACTGTGTTGTTGTTTCGCTTGTTTTAGAATTTACAAAAAGCGGGAGGTAGTTCGTCAGCGGCTCGGGTGCAATAACAATCCCTGCGGCATGTGTTGAAGCATGCCGTACGGTTCCTTCCAGAATCTGCGCATGTTCAAAAAGCTCTTTATATGTCTGGTTGGATTCAATAATTTTGCTTAGTTCCCGGGAATTTTCAAGCGCATGCTTCAAGGTAATTCCAAGCGTCAAGGGAATGAGCTTTGCCAGGCGGTCAACATCATCGTACGGAATATCCAAAACCCTTCCGACATCACGAACTACAGCACGGGCATTCATTCTTCCAAACGTAATAATCTGCGTAACGCAGTCTTCCCCGTATTTCCGCTTAATATATTTAATTACTTCATCCCGCCGTTCATAGCAGAAATCGATATCGATATCCGGCATAGTTACACGTTCCGGATTGAGGAACCGCTCGAAAAGCAAATCGTATTTTATCGGGTCGATGTTTGTGATACCGAGTGCATAAGATACAAGACTGCCGGCAGCAGAACCGCGACCCGGTCCAACCGGGATACTGTTTCTACCGGCAAAATCAATAAAATCCTTGACAACAAGAAAATAGTCCGAGAATTTCATTTTATGAATGACGGACAATTCATATTCGAGCCGTTCTTCAAGATCCGGGGTAACCTTAGAATACCGTGAGACGAGACCTTCATGCGCCGCTCTTGCAAGGTAGCCGTCGACATCAAGACTTTTCTCCGACTCAGGAAGCGGGAACTTAGGCAGATTTCTCTTGGTGAAATCAAGCAGAACGTTACATTTATCCGCCACCATCATGGTGTTTTCAAGCGCTTCGGGTATTTCTCCGAATAAAGTTCCCATTTCTTCGCCGTTTTTGAAGTAAAGTTCATGCGTTGAGATTTTAAATCTTTTCGGATCGGACATTGTTGTCTGTGTTTGAATACAGAGCATCACCTCATGTGCAAGTGCATGTTCCTTTTTCATGTAGTGGCTGTCGTTTGTTGCTACAACGGGTATGTCCAAATCCCTTGCAAGCTCGATTAACCGCTCCTTAACAACGAGCTCTTCATCGATACCGTGATCCATAAGCTCGATATAAAAGTCACCATTAAAGATTTCACGATATTTTTTAACTTTTTCCACAGCCTCTTCACGGCGGTTATTAATGAGCAGTTCCGGAATTATCCCCTTGATACAGGCAGACATCCCCAAAAGACCACCGGAATATTGCTCGAGCAATTCATCGTCTATCCGGGGGCGGTAATAAAACCCTTTTTCGTATGCTAACGAGGCAAGCTTGATAAGATTTTTATACCCCTCCATGTTTTTGGCAAGAAGCAGGAGATGGTTGTATGCTTTTTTTATGCCCTCCCTCTTTTTTGTGCTGACCGGTTGTTTAGCTACATACGCTTCCATTCCTATTACGGGCTTGATATTTGCCTTCAGTGCTTTTTTGTAGAACTCGATTACACCAAAAAGATTGCCGTGGTCGGTTATAGCGACTGCATGCATTTCAGCATTCTGTGCTGCTTTAATAAGGTCGGAAATCTTGCAAAGCCCATCTAACAGGCTGTATTCGGTATGATTGTGCAGACTTACAAATTGTGCCATATTTACGCTCTTCGCATCTCAGTTTATTTTTATGCTCCGGGTGATTTTATAGTGTAGAATCAGTGCGGCTTTTTTATTCCAAGTCCCGAATACTCCATAAAGAAAGTTAGCAGGAAATTTCTAAAAATCAATTAGAAATTTGGTTTTCCTTACAAATTATTTTAAATTATTTTTGCAGGGATCTGATTTATCGAACTCCGGTAACGGTGCATCCTTCATTACCAACATTTTAACAGACGGGAATACTAAAATGCCGGGGGTATTTTTTGAAAAATAGTATCAAATGTTTTCAGATGAGTTATTGACAAAATTACAAAAAAAATGTACCTTATTGGTAGTAAAAATGCACAGGCATTTGACTTACTAAACCACACTTATTTTACTAAATTCCAACAAGGAGTGTGCATGATAAATGTCATCTGGCTTTTATTGATCGTGCTGGCGGTAGTTATCGGCGGGGTAACAGGAGACATCGGCAAAGTAACGGAAGGTGCAATGAACGGCGCCAGAACTTCTGTCGACCTCGCACTGGGGCTCATCGGTTTTATGGCGCTCTGGCTCGGGCTTATGCGGGTAGCGGAGGAAGCAGGACTGGTTCAGTTTATAGCACGGCTCGTTAAACCCGTGATGCGGAGGATTTTTCCCGACGTCCCGCCCGAACACCCCGCAATGGGTGCGATGCTCATGAACATGGCGGCAAATGCACTTGGGCTTGGAAATGCTGCAACGCCTTTAGGGCTCAAAGCAATGAAAGAACTTCAGACCTTGAACGAATATAAAGACCAGGCAACAAACGCCATGGCAACGTTTCTTGCTATTAATACTTCCGACGTTACTATAATACCGGCAACCGTTATCGGCATCCGTATTGCAGCGGATTCGGCTGCACCTACGGAAATTATCGGGACGACCATCATCGCAACATCCTGCTCTACGATTGCGGCAATCGTGTCGGCAAAACTCCTGCAGCGGCTTAAAGCGTTCCGTGTCGAAACGGAAAAAAATGTACAAAATGAAAATTGAGATAACTGTAAAGGGATAACAAATGGTTTTTAGAGAAATAATAGAGACAATCTCAGTATGGGCTATTCCGGTGGTGTTTTTCGCTGTCGTCGTAACCGGATACATAAGAAAAGTCAAGGTTTATGAAGTGTTTGTTGACGGCGCAAAGGAAGGATTTGAAATCGCCATAAAGATAATCCCCTTTCTTGTAGCGATCCTTGCTGCTGTGGGGATGTTCAGGGAATCCGGGGCGATGGATATGCTGGTGAGACTCATATCACCGGTAACCGGTCTTTTCGGCTACCCTGCCGAGGCGCTGCCGATGGCGATTATGCGTCCGTTATCGGGCTCGGGTTCACTCGGTTTGATGTCTGAGCTGATCAATACGCACGGTCCCGATTCTTTTATCGGAAGGCTCGCTTCAACCATGATGGGCAGCACGGAAACAACATTTTATATAGTTGCATTGTATTTCGGCAGTGTTTCAATACGCAAACAGCGCCATACCGTGCCAGCCTGTTTAATCGCCGACGCAGTGGGCTTAATAGCGGCGTTTGTTGTATGCAGTATGGTATTCTAATTATCGTAAAAATATAAACGGCTGCCGCCTGTCATCTATTTTTTATCTTTTTTATACCAATGTCTAAATTTATAATATGCAAAAGTTTTCATTTACAGCGATAATTTCTATTTATGGTCTCCGCATCTCTGCGGTTAAATACATAACTTCATTTTAGTATGATTTCTGAAACAACGAAAAAAAGCAGTAACCCCGATAAGCGCACTTCTTATGCGCGTGTAGTATTTCCCCTGCCGTTAGATCAGGAATTTACATACGGCATTCCGGATGAACTCCTGCAGCATATTGCTCCCGGCTCGATTGTATCCGCTCCCTTTCGAAATAGTATCAAGACAGGATTCGTAACCGCTCTAACCGGTAAAACACCCGGATTCGCCGTTAAAGACATTCAGGACACGCTCTACGATTACCCTGTGTTTAATCAGGACATGCTTAAACTCGCCCGTTGGATGAGCGATTACTATTTTACTTCTCCCGGTAACGTTTTACAGATGATGCTGCCGGTAAAGCTCAACCGGGAAAGCGTTGAATTGATTTTTCCCGGAGCCGAAATAAAGAATCTAAGTTCTTCAGATAAAAAAAAGCTCTCGCAATTAGAGCAGAAAATTATTGAACAGGTCAAAAAGCGGGAGAAAATCACGCCGAAGGCATTACGGCAATTAGTAGGTAACCGTCATCTTTACTATACACTGGATAAGCTCAATCGGCGCGGTTTGATTACGATTGACCGGATTATTTCCACAAAAAAAGTTAAACCGAAAACGCAGCTTTTCTTTAGACCTGTTCTAACGCTGTCAGCAAAAAAACAAGAGAAAATTTTTGCCGGTGCTCCCGTGCAAGCGGATATGTACCGGTACATTCTTGCACACAACCCGGCAGCGCGCACACGCCTTTTGCAGCATTTTCCGGGTAAGGATAGCAGCGCTGCGTCATTATTAAAAAAAGGATTGATAGAAAAGTATGAACAAGAGGTTTCGCGGGAGTATTTGGCTGATACTGCGGGAACCCGGGACACCCTGCCGCCGCTGACTGCTGCCCAGCAATCGGTGGTGAATGACATTGAAAAGAAATCACAAAAAAAGAAGTTCGCAGCTTTTCTGCTTCACGGCGTAACCGGCAGCGGCAAAACCCGGGTATATCTCGAATTGGCTCGTTTTGCATTGAACCGGGGAGACGGAATTCTTTTTCTTGTTCCGGAAATAGCCCTCACAAATTACTTTTTAGCAATGCTTAGGGTACAGTTCGGTGAAAGTGTGGCAGTACTTCACAGCCGGATGTCCGAAGGGGAACGGTACGATTCCTGGCGTGCTATTCTGTCGGACAAAAAACAGTTGGTGATTGGTCCCCGTTCGGCTGTATTTGCACCGTTAAAGAATCTCAAACTCATCATCGTAGATGAAGAACATGACGCATCGTATAAACAGCACGAATCCCCGCCGTATTATCATGCACGTGATATTGCCGTCTTAAGGGGGCATTTAATGAACGCATGCGTTGTTCTTGGTTCCGCCACGCCAAGCATGGAGTCATATTACAACGCTCAGCAGGGGAAGTACTCTCTGCTTGAGCTGCCTGAACGGATAGACCGCACTCCGCTGCCCGCAGTGCGGTTAATTGACCTCCGAACCGAAACCGGAGAACATAAAAAAAAGCGGGATGCGATTTTTAGCGATGAACTTTATTCTGCATTAGAGGAAAGATTGAAAAAAGATGAACAGGTTTTGTTAATGCAGAACCGGCGGGGATATTCGACGTTCATCCAGTGCTGTGACTGCGGCTATATAGAAACCTGCAAGCACTGCAAAATCACCCTGACATATCACAAAAAATCACACAAGGTGATGTGCCACTTTTGCGGGTATTCCGGCAAGGCGCAGCTGGTCTGCCCCGAATGCGGCGGAAGTAATATCCGCTACTCCGGTATAGGTACACAGCAAATTGAGGAAGCATTGATACAGTACTTTCCCGGTTACCGTACAATTCGAATGGACCTGGATACGACCCGCACAAAAAGCGCCCACCTCCGCATAACTGCCGAATTTGAGCGCGGTGAATCCGACATATTGGTCGGAACACAGATGATATCCAAGGGATTTGATTTCGGACGAGTTAATCTCGTTGGAGTAGTATCGGCGGATACAAGCCTGCTTCTGCCGGAGTTCAGGGCGGACGAAAGGACTTTCCAACTGCTGACACAGGCGGCAGGCAGGGCAGGACGCAGAAAAGAGCAGGGCGTGGTGCTGATACAGACTTATTATCCGAACCAGTACAGCATTACTGCTGCGAAAAATCAGGATTTTCGCCTCTTTTATGAGAAAGAGTCTGAAAAGCGGTCTGAACTCAATTACCCGCCGTTTGGCCGCATGATTCTGCTCAGGTTTTCGGGAGAAGATGAATCAAAAGTAACTGCTGCTGCTTCGGAAACCGGACGTGCCCTGCGGCAGGCGGGATACAAACAATTTTTGCTGGGACCTGCGCCCGCTCCTATCGAAAAAATACGTAACATGTACCGGTGGCAGATTTTTCTCAAAAGCGGCAAAAAAGCCGACCCTAACGGCAGGAAAATACGAGCCGCTGCGCATAAAGCTAAAGAAACATTCGAAAAACTTCCCCATAAAAAATTTGTCATTATGTCCATCGACGTCGATCCCATCAATCTGCTCTAAGATAAATATCCCACTTTGAAAGGGGAATATAACTCCACGTGTCCCCCTTTGCCAAGGGGAAATAAGAGGTAGTAATAAAAATAATTCACCCTTAATTAAAAATTTATGTAAAAAATTAAGCAGAATAATAAAATTTTTATAAATAATTGGAATTTTTTTATATTTAAACAGTATATTATAATGAGGGATATAATAGCGTAACAAAAAAAATCCATTCTATTTTGGCAGCAATGCCGATATACTGAAAAATCGGTGGGGCTGCGGCTGTTAAAGACGTGAAAAATGCCCGGATGATTTGTTTATTTTATACATTTTACATATTTATATAAAATGTTGAACAGGCAAAAATGTTCATTTATTTTTGATAAACATATTTATTAGCTATTCAGCAATAGAAAAAATTTATATTCTCAAAATTTATTTGAGGGGGTAACAAATGATGTACCTTATGCGTTTTTTATTAGTCGTATCTTTTCTTGGGATACCGGTATTTTCAACGCTTCATGCGCAGACTGCACAGGAGTATTACAAGCAGGGTATCGAACTCAAGAAGCAGAATCAGATCGATGAAGCGATCGAAGCGTTTCAGAAAGCGGTCGAAAAAGACAGCAAATTTGCTGAGGCGTATTATGAGCTGGCGCTGGTATATCAATCGAAAAAAACGCCTGCCGCACTGAAGCGGGCGGAAGATGCAATTCTGGCAGCAAAAAAATACGGTTCTGATGACGTGAAATATTTAAGTGCTCTTGCTCTTATTTATGAAGACAGACTTATGTTTTCTGAGACAAAAACGACATGGGAACGGGTGCTTGAAATCGATCCTGAAAACATTGAAGCGCTTGCCGGTATGGCACGGTTTTATGCCCGTGAGGAAAAAAATGATAGGTATAGAGTTGAATACGATTTAGAGTGGAAAAAACACATTGAACCTGAAATACTAAAGTTAATCCAGGATGATGTAGCAAATTATGCAATTGATGCACCGTTGTTGTGGGATAAAAACATGCTTGAATACCTTGGCAATTCTATGGGAGTTTTCATTACTCCTAAAACGCTTGAAAATTTTCTGGCTCTTGTTGGAGTCGGAGAAGTAAGGTGGGATGAATTTGCTGCGGTTGATGATTCTATGGCTCGTTCATTTAATGAAAGAATTCTTGAAATAAATCCTGATGACCGTGATGCTCTTTACCGGCAGGGATTACTTTACTTTGATAAAGTTAAATTCCAGGAACGTGTATACTATGAACAAGAAGTGAGTGGATACATTCCTGATTCAGAACATCTGGTTAATTTTGCTAAGCTATTTGAAAAACAAATTATAAATCATCCTGAAGATAAAGACGGGCATCTCTTTCTCGGGCTTGCTTATCACCGCATGCATGATTATGACAAAGCCTTTGAGCAGTATGAAACAGCAAAGGGCTTGATGTCGGACGAAGAGCGTTATGTTTTTTCTAATGTCGGCTATCTAAAAGTTGGTGGTTTAAAGGAAACAGAAATACAATCAATAGATAGTGATACATCAAAGTTCTGGTATCAGCGCGACCCTCTGTTTTTGACACCGTATAATGAACGTCAACTGGAACATTACAGCCGAGTTGCGGAAGCTAACCTGCGGTTTTCAGTACCGAGAGAGGAAGTAGAAGGCTGGAAAACAGACCGCGGCAAAATTTTTATAAAATATGGAATGCCGGAGACAAGGAAAGTATTTGTAGATAATGATCAATGGGAACATTTTCAAGAATTTGAGGATAAATTTTTCAAATATGATCTTTGGTATTTTGATGATTTTTCATTTTCATTTGAAACATCGTGTTTTGATGAAAAAGATAATTATAAATTGAGCACAAATATTATTGGTCTTAATTTTACGGAAATTACAACCGACATAGAGAAGGTATATCCCGAATATTATGAATATGAACCGAAAGGATTGTTCATCGGTTTTCCGTTTGACGTCGCTACGTTCAGGGGCGAAAAAGGCAGAACACGAATGGAAGTCTATTACGGTGTGCCGTTCAATATGGTGCGGTTCGAGGAAGAAGGCGAATATTATTACGGCAACTACGAGACCGGGGCCTTTCTTCATGACATGAACTGGAACCGGGTATTAGAAGATGTTCAGTATAAAGATTTACAGTTCGCCGTTACAAAAATTGACACATCATCCGACGATATCGCCGTTGACCGGTTCGTATACCAGGTTGAACCTCACTCGTATCATTTTGCCATCGAAATGCTGGACATGTATTCCGACAATGCCGGAACATACAAGGACATACTTACTACCAGCTTTCCTATTATATCTATATTTAATGTAGAAGAATACGGCAATGAGACTCTGCAGATTAGCGATATACAGCTTGCATCGAATATAACGATTCCGGACCCGGCAGGTGCTGTTACAAGAGAAAATCTCGAAATAACACCGAATCCGCCGCGGTTTTACCGTGCAAACCAGCCGATTTACATATATTACGAAATTTACAACTTGTTATTGAATGATATACCAGGCAATACTGACTACACGGTCGAGTATAATATAGACTACATTGGAGAAGACAAATACTCTATAGTAGACTACGTGCGGAATCTGATAGTAAACGAGAAGCAGGAACTTGGCGTTACCACGATATTCACCAGAAGCGGCATAGACAGGGACGAAACCTCGTTCCTGCGCCTCGACCACAACCTGACAAAGCCGGGACCTTACCGGCTGACGCTCAAAGTAACAGACAACATTGCTAAAAATAGTGTTGAAAAATATGTTAGGCTGCGGCTGTTTGAGGACAAGTAATGAACAGACCCCAAAAATAGGACAGGCAGGAATGTATGAACAGACAGTCCCGCTAAGCGGGACTGTCTGTTCATATAATTATTCAAAATCCATTTGCTCATAAATAGTTACAGGGGTAACAAATGAGTTTCTATGTGCGTCTTTTATTAGTAATATTTTTTCTTGGAATACCGGTATTTTCAACGCTTCACGCCCAGACTGCGCAGGATTATTACAAGCAGGGCATTGAACTTAAAAATCATAATAAAATTGATGAAGCTATCGAAGCATTTAAAAAATCTGTCGAAAAAGACAGCAAATTTGCAGAAGCGTATTATGAATTGGCGCTGGCGTACCAATTGAAAAAAACGCCTGTCGCATTGAAACGGGCGGAAGATGCGATCCTGGCTGCGAAAAAGCACGGTAATGATGACGTAAAATACTTAAGTGCCCTGGCTCTCATTTATGAAGACCGGTATATGTACATTGTTGCCAGTACCACGTGGGAACGGGTTTTAGATATTGAGCCCGAGAATATTGACGCTTTTGCTTTTTTTGCGCGCATGCATACCAGAGAGGTTAACAATTATAAATACAGGGTAGATCCGTATGCTACTAATGAGCATATTGAAGTGGTTGAAGCAAAACATTATTTTTATGATAAATATTTAGTAGACTATGCAATTGAACACACCGGATCAATGTTTACATTAAAAGAGCTTGAAATAGGGAAAAAATTTGAATTAATGCCCCCGATACGGTGGGATGACTATATTACTGTAGATGATTCGCTTGCACGAATGTATAACGAGAAAATTCTTTCGCTGGATGCTACAAACCGCGACGCTCTTTATAGACAGGGATTATTGTATTATGACAGGATTAAGTATCAAAGTGCTCACGATTCCGACGATTTATTTGACGGATACCGTCCATCAACAGAATACCTCGACAAATTTTTACAGCTTTTTACAGAGCTTATAGAAAACCATCCCGAAGACAAAGACGGACATCTTTTTCTCGGTCTGGCTTACCACCGGATGCATGAATATGAAAAAGCGTATGAATATTTTACAACAGCAAAGTACTTGATGTCGGGCGAAGAGCTTGCCGTTTTTGAAAACACCGGGTATTTGAAGGTCGGCGGTCTGGAGGAGACCGAAATACAAACCGCCGGAAGCGACACGTCAAAGTTCTGGTACCAGCGAGACCCCCTTTATCTGACGCCGTATAATGAACGAGAACTGGAGCACTACGGACGTGTGGCAGAGGCAAACTTGCGTTTTTCAGTACCACGGGAAAATATAGAAGGGTGGCGAACCGATCAGGGTAAACTATTCATTAAGTATGGTCCTCCTAAAAACCGTGTATGGTATATTGCAACCGATGTAGAGAAGGTATATCCAGAATATTACAAGTACGAGCCGAAGGGATTGTTTATCGACTTTATCTACGATTATGCCACTTTCCGTGGCGAAGAAGGCAAAACCCGGGTAGAAATCTATTACGGTGTGCCGGTAAACAAGATACGGTTTGAAAAAGAGGATGAGTACTACTACGGGAGTCTCAATACCGGCGTTTTTTTTCACGACCGGAACTGGAACCGGGTGCTTGCCGATATTCGGGATAAAGACGTGGAATACGAAGCCGCAGGAATAGATACATCCTCCGATGAAATCGTGGTAGACCAGTTTACATACCAGATAGAACCGGATATATACAATTTGGGGATTGAAATTAAAGACTGGTATTCCGATAATGTCGGAACATTTCGCGATACGCTTTTTATCGAAGAATACGGGTATGATTCCCTGCAGATCAGCGACATAAAGATGGCGTGGAATATTACCATAACCGACCCGGCTGCGCCGGTTGTCAGAGACAATCTTAAAATAGAGCCGAACCCGCGCAGGGTGTACTTGATGAACCAGCCTGTATATATCTACTACGAAATCTACAATCTATTTTTAGATGCCATTCCGGGTAACAGCAACTACACGGTTGAAACTTCTCTGGAGCACCTCGAAGGAGACCAGCCGTCGATTACTGAATTCGTGAGGAGACTTATATTAAACGAAAAGCAGGATTTCGGCGTTACCACGAAATTTACCAGACAGGGCAGTGACAGGGACGAAACCTCGTTCCTGCGCCTCGACCACAACCTGACAAAACCCGGACCTTACCAGCTAACGCTTAAAGTAACCGATAACGCCGCCGAAAAGAGTGTTGAAAAATCGGTGCTGTTAAGGTTGTTTGAAGAAAAGTAATAAGTTTTTAGCCTTCAGCTTACATTCGTTTTTTGATAAAAATATTCCCATACGACGAGCTTACCGTTATCCGAACACCGCCGTCATTAATCGTATACGTTGACAGTGCATTTTTTCGCCGTACATAACTTGGAGGAGCTGTGGCATAATTCCATTTAGACAAGTCCATTAGATCAGTTTTATACCAATTAGAGAAATTCCAATTATATTCCCTAGGCTTGAAATAAATACCTTTTAGATAATCTTGAGCAGATATGTCATACTTGAACTCACCAAGCTTGAACTTTTCATACTTGAGCGTATCAAGCTGGATCGAGAAATAAGTATCTCTTATATCAGTAGGAAACAAAGGATACACGACACCTTTTAGTAGGTCAGTTATTGGATATTTGACATTTTTTAAATTTATTCAAATCCATATTTGTGGCAATATATCCTTTGGTATTAAGGGATAATGTTGCTTTTGTATCCGGGGGAAGGAGCAGGGTAATATCTTTATTTACCGTCGCAAACGACATGGGTTTGTCATGATTGATTGCAGTAAATTCCGCAGTAATTGTGCCATATTGCGAATTCGCCGTAACCGGTCCGGTTATACCGGATAATAAAATATCCCCATGATCACATTTAACATCAATTTCTCCCATTCTTCCTGCGATGTCTTCTACTTCCTCCCTGGGCATTCTCCTCATAAATCTCTCCTCTGCATCAATTTCTCCCATTCTTCCTGTTAAGTCTTCTACTATGATGTCACCGGATGTATTGTTAATCTGCAATGAAGTGGGAGGAGGTACCAATAACAGGATATCGTAATACCCATCTGAGCTAAAGGTACGGATGGTGATGACGTTATCTTCTTCGAATGCTTCTATCGGCAGGCTGAATGTTGTTTTAGAACTTTTTATTAATGTCAGGCCTTCCTCTATTGCAGGCTCAGCTTTTCTTAATAATTGTATTGAAACACCCGGTTCTTTGTTAACCTTAACCGTTACATTGCCAAGCATCCAGGACAATTTTATCTTGCCCGGCTTATCCGGGCTGCTGAATTCAGCGTTTATCATTTGCTGAACTTTCTGTGACCATGCGTCATGCGCATTTAAAATTAGGCAAAAGATTATTGCCGCAAACAACACATAAGTAATTTTTTTCATTGTATATTCCTCCATAAAAAAATTATAGTAGTTTTAAATTACAATTCATGAGTTCACTCTAAAAAGGGTATAAACCGGGATGTCATGGACCATTCCATGCCACAATTCATATAAAATAGCCTTAAAGTCACGGATTGGTCCGTGACTTCCAAGACTGTAATTTTCTTAATTGACCTTTTTAGAGCAGATTCATTCACACTATAGACTGCAAAAATGTTATCCCCGATTCCAATTTATAACGTACCATCGTATCCAGGTTTTCTTTATCAAGCATTCGTTTAAACACGTTAATCGCGCGCTTTTCATCGAGCTTGGTAATAAGGTCTATTAACGCAATCTGTACAATCGGTGATTCCTGTTTTTCGAGAGACTCGATGAGCCTCAGGCGGATTTTATCGATATATGCAAATCTCAATAATGCATCAACAGAAGCGAGCCGGACATTGATATTGGGATCGGCGTCCAACGTAGTAATAAGCGCATCGAGCACGGGTTCACCAGGTTGGTCAAACATATCAATCCAGTTAATCCCTTGCAACCGTGAGCTGGGAGAAGGCTGCTGGAGCATCGACAGCATGACGAGTTGGTTCAACTGGCTGATTTCGGCACGCATCAGAGCAAGCTCACCGTTTTGGACAACGGAATTTCCACCAAAAAGATAACCGATAAACATTCCCGACAAGAACAATACCACTATTGCAGCAGCCCTTAAGACCGGATAACTTTTCCAATAGCCGACCAGTTTGCGCCCTACGTTTTTGCCGGGTTGATTGTCCAGCAAACCGGCTTTAATTGCGTCGACCTTCTCAATAAACCGTGACCGCAATTCTTCGCCCCGCAATATGCGGGGTAGTTTGCCGATATCATCCCAGAGAATGCGGAGCTCTTCCACTTCCTTCCTGCAGTTCTCACAGTGTTTAAGATGCTTTTCGAATAATACTTTTTTATCCTTTCCCAGCCCCCCGGCAAAATAATCGGGAACGTATTTCTCGATTTGTTTACATTTCATACTTCCACCTCACCTGAAATTTTCAAATATATTTTTCTTAATTTTTTGATTGCACGAAAGACCCGCGTTTTTACCGTTCCGGTCGAACAATTCACAATCTCGGCAATGTCCCGGTACTTCATTTTCTGGTAGGCGCTCATAATCAAGAGTTCACGGTCCCCGTCATTGAGCTGCAGAAGCGCCTTTTTCAGCAGTGCATAATCTTCTTTGTTTTCTGCTGTATCATCCGATTTTTCTATACCGGTAACGGTTTCCGGGTCGGTATTGGCCCGTTTTTGTAAATTTGACTCCTTCTTATAGTCGCAATAACCGTTGTAGGCTATTTTGAACATCCACGTGGTAAAAGCACCTTTCCCTTTGTATGTATCCCGGAATCGAATAATGCGAAGGAACACATCCTGAACGAGGTCTTCGCTTGCCTGTCTGTTGAATGTCAATTTATGAAAGAAATTAAACAAACTCAGATGGTATCGTTCGTACAGTATGCTTATCCGGTCGATATCGCCGCCGCGGACGGCAATCATTACTTCTTTATCTGTCAAAACCGCACTTACCTCTGACAATTATTCCGGAAAATGTATTAATTCACGGGTATCTCTATTTATATACACTCTTAAATGAGAAAAAAGTTACACTTTTTTTTAAAATTCAGTATAAAATATTAAGGAATCAGGCAGTATTTACTTAACTGTGTGAAGCTCAAATATGGAGATTATTCGGTTACCCGAAGGTGCAATATAAAGCATTGTACTATGTACAACAACATTTGACGAACTTTTCAAGACGAAATACTAACTTACCGAATGGCTGATCTGTATGTTATATTTTTTCAAGGCCGATAAAAATTCCGGGAAAAGCCCTGTTGAAAAAATCTGCTCCGGGAATCTCACGCCCTTTTGTTTAATTATTCCGCCAGTAATCATTCTCGCAACACATAATGCTGGAAAAGAGGTTGTTCGTGCCATTGACGTATACCGGGTGGCTGGATCGTACTCATCGATCAGTTCAAATGTATGAGTCTGCTGCTTTCCGTTTTTTGTGCCTTCGACTATTATTCGCATAATCAGGAAGTCTCCCTCGGGTGAAAGCTTTAATAAAGGGGAAAGCCGCTTAATGAGAAAGTCAACCGGTTTGACCTTATAGGAATTTACAGTCTCAGGTTCTTCATCCAGCATACCGCAAGCTTTGAGGAATTTAATTTTTTCCGTATGTCCCGGATAACGCAGCGTTTTTTCAGCAAGAAAATGAGATATTTTCCCTTTCATAGTTAAAATGAGCGAAGCAAGCCCGTCCGTGTAAAATGCTTCCAACCGGCCTATCGGTTCGTTAAAATCAACATGTTCCAATCCCGACAGCGGTTCAACTTCGGCTTCTTTCCCATCTTGTATTATCCGTGCTTTTCTTACATAGGCTTTGAAAACGCTCCCCAACGTGTAAACAGTCTGATAATTTAACGGCGGTTCTTTTTTCTTTGGTATCCCCCCTACGTAAATGACTGCTTTTTGTGTTTCATCCAGAAGCTCGACGCCTCTGCCCACGCACATATTACTTATTCCGGGTGCGACACCGCAGCCCGGGATTATAACTATGCCTGCATCTTCAGCCTTCTTATGAAGTGCCATGCGCTTTTCAGGCTCCACTCCTACTAAATCGACAACAGAAACTTTTGCCCCGACGGCGGCTTCAAGAGCAGACAAACCCAATTCATGAGGGAGTGCACTAATCGCTGCATCGTGTCCCCGAAGAAGAGAAACTGCTGCAGCGGTATCGTTTAAGTCGAGCTTGCGAATTTCCAGTCTATCGTTACCGGTCTCATTGTAAACATCCCGTAATGCCGATTCATTATTATCGATCAGGGTTACCCCGAGTACTCGGGGCTCGTATTCAAATATATCTTTCGGCATGATGCTTCCCATTAGTCCTGCACCTAAAACAGCGTATTTTTTCATAGTATTTAACTCCGCATAATGTTTTGAAAAAGAAGTAATTTTTTTAAAATTATCCTAAGAGGGCGAAGTGAATCACGCGCCATACATTGTTCGCTTTGCAGCTAAGCAGTGCCGCCTGTTATAATAATACTTGCTCAATTTGTGGACTTCCAACCTTGTAACCGTAAAGATCACAGAGAAAGAGCAAAGATAAAACTCAATTTCTATATACTCAGCGTTCTTTGTATCCTTTGTGTTCTCTGCGGTTAAACTAAATAAAGTTGAGGATGATTAATTTACAAAAACCGCTTATCCGCTTTTATCTTGCTTGCGGATTGTTTCTTGCCGGTGAGCCAGCCGGTGCGAATCTCTTCCCCGGGATTATCGAAGAAGTTAACATACGGTTTGATATCCAGAAGGGGCGTGCCGTCAAGAATATCCAGCCATTTGACATGTATAACGTTATCCTCAATGCGGACAAGCTTTGTAATAGAGAGCCCGATGCTATTGGGTCTTCGGGGAGCACGGGTAGCAAACACTCCTCGAACCTCGGAATCAAGAAAGGGAGTAACTTTCAGATTGAATCCCTCTGATTTATGAAAATGATATAACAAGAGCAGGTGCGAAAATCCATCCAGGTCCGCAAGACCTTCAGCATATTCTGGAAACACTTCCACCGTACCCTCAGCCTCTTTTGCGTGTGGAGATTGAACCGGTGTCCCTTTACTTGTTTTAAACGGTGAATGGATTATTCCAATAGGTGTAAAAACGACCTTTTTCATTATTAAATCGTTTCACGGTTTAATTACAGTCCATTTCGATAGAAACGTTTTTCTGCCGCCGATTAAGCTAATATTCAATATACCTAATGCGCCAAACACATGAAAGGGCAGTGTTTAACATAAAGATTTTCTCTTATCTAATCCGGCTTAAAAACACTACCCTCCCCTTCCCGGTACGATTACTTACCAATGTTGAACCATGTATTTCGAGGGGCATCAAATAAAACACCGGCTGTTACATTAAAGGGAACCGGGTAATTCTGCATGAAAGCCGCTTCGTATATGGCTGTTTCTTTAATATCTGAGGATTCTGATTTCTCCATTTCAGCGTACGCTTCTTCGAGCACGGACAGAGCATATGCGGCAAGCTGTGCCTCAGTTGTCAGCATATCCCGGATATTCACTCCATTTTCCCGCCATTCTGCGAGTTTTACTTCTGTTTTTGCGAAGATCAAATCCTCTGCGGGAAAGGTTTTTGCCCATAGTCCACCGCCTTTTCCATCGCGCAGTTTAAAGGAATCAATAAAGTTACTTGTTCTTCTGACTCTCTGGTTTTCTTCAACGGGTTCTTCATAATCGAAGAGGAGCGAAGATATTTTTCTTGCGATGTCGCACAGCGGTGCTGTTTCCGTGCCGTAAGCTTCGGGGGGGATTTCGCCGACAGCCCAGTACGGCACGGTAATAGATGAAGCCGGCTGCCCGAGCATAGTCCACATGGTGCTCAGTTTTGCAGGCTCTCCCGGAAGCACTCCTTGAATCACCGTCGCAGAAACCGACGAAGACCGGCAGATACAATTTGATGTATTGATATAACCGAGCGGACTATCTGCATCCCACCTCTTAGAAAACGGAACGGAGATTGGATTGTTGTCGGCATCCGTAAAATCGCGCATTTGCACGCGCAGGATGTCTCTATAACTCACCTTACCTCCGGCATAGAATGCATCGAAGAGTTCAACCGTTCTTTCATAGCGTTCGATACCGCTGCTTCCTCCGCCGTTGAAGGCAAAGTTCGTGCGAAGAACATAGCCATCCGGAGCTACGGCTCGATTGTTTGCATCAACTTTCCAATACTCTATGTTACTTGTTTCAAAAATCGCCGCCGCACCGGTTGCATCCAACACTGCCAAGTTCGCAGATGTACTCCTGCCGGTAACATTCGTGCTGTCAAGAAGGCGTTCAAAGTCCGCCACGGTGGCGCAAGTCCCAAGTGCATAGCTCATAATACTGCCGTTACCCAGACCCGAGAATCTGCCACTCGACAAGTCGGAGGAAGCTGAATTCAGTATCGCAAATCCATGTTCATTCAGCCCCTGCCATGCAGTGGTGCTCCTTGCAGAAATCACCGCAATGAATTTGTATTTATGTGAAGTATCGTAAAATACCTCATTATCCCTTGCGGAAGTATCCCTTGTTTTCCATATCATGGGTCTTCCGTCTGAAGTTGCGCTACCTGAAGCGACTCCGATGGTGCACTCCTCACCAAGCTGAAAAGCGGCGGAAGTCTCGATAAAACCAAGACCGGCAAGCACAAAAATCACTAAGGATACGGCGAAAATTCTCTTTAACATAATATTTCTCCTTATTATTCCTAATTTCTGCTTATAAAGGTTTACCGGTTATTTTTCTAATGTATTTGATATGATTGTGAGCACATTCTGCTTCAAAAATCAATTTTACTTTCAAGCTTACATCAAGTATATTATTCGTTTAATAATATACAAGTTAAGTATCGAATTTCTTCAAAAGCATAAAGAAAACACATTCTAAGAATACAATAATAACTTTTATCCTTAAAAAAAGGTAAAATACCGGTTAATTTAGCGATAATTTTAAGATGGTTTACCGGCTAATGATCCGCTCAGTAAATCAGATGAGAGCCATTTTTTAAGTATAAATATTAGTGTCGTTTGTGATTAATTATACAAATTGTTGTGTTGTTAAAATCCCCCTCAATCCCCCTTTAGAAAAGGGGGATTCCTATTATTCGCCCCTTTATAAAGGGGGGATTTTCTTATCACCTTCAATATCCGATTACATAGTTCAAAAAGATTAATTATGTTTTACTCTCAATAATTACCAGCTCAATTATTTATAAAAAGGGGATATAAAAATAAGCACTTTTCTTGCATTTCTACGCCGATAAAATCATCCCGACAAGCCGTGATATACGCTTTATTATCAATATGTTAGCATACCTTTTGGGGATAAATAAATAGCAAATATTTAATTTAATTGAGATTGTCGTATTACCTCTTTTGCAGATACTGTTACTATGTATCACTATAAAACAGTTGCATTTTGCGGAATTTTTTCTTATCATTAAAATATAAAGTTTTATTACCTGTGAAACTAATATAAAAAATCTTCTCGTTTTGCACTACATTTTTCCAACTATTGTTTTTTTACCTTTCAAATCTGGCTTGTAAAAATAGTCAGTAAGCGCTCTAAGCAGTTCGTTTAAGTAATAATTAAATTTATACTATACGGTTGGGAAAATGCCTATTTTGCAGTTTATAATGCAACCGGTCTATACATTTCCTCGGTTGTATTCATATTAAACGGAAAGGAAGTGAAGCTATGTACAAACCAAAATACATAACACGATTGGAAAACATTCCCCAGTTGACGGAACGTGAGATAAAAGACCTTCAACAAGTCAGCAAGGAATTTGTTTTTCGTACTAATGAATATTATCAATCGCTTATCAACTGGGACGATCCATTTGACCCGATCCGCAGAATTGTAATACCCGACGTTTCTGAACTCAGCGATAGTGGAAAGCTTGATGCTTCGGACGAAAACGCCTATATTGTTGTACCCGGCTGCGAGCTCAAATATAGAGGCACCGCGCTTTTACTCGTGAACGACGTGTGCGGCGCTTACTGCCGCTTCTGTTTCCGAAAGCGTTTATTTATGGACGATAATGATGAAGTCGTACGCGATGTGAGCCCCGGAATTGCATATATTAAGGAACATACGGAGATTAGTAATGTTCTTCTGACCGGCGGCGATCCCCTCCTGATGTCGACCCGCAAGCTTGAGAATATTATCAAGCAGATTCGCGAAATCGATCACGTACATATAATTCGAATCGGAACCAAAATACCGGCATTTAATCCTTACCGGATTTTGAATGACGAAACCATTGTAGAGATGCTATCGAAATACAGCACGGCGCAAAAGAAAATATACGTTATTCTGCATTTCAATCATCCGCGCGAACTGACCGATGCTGCAATCCAGGGGATTGAG
>LJUD01000034.1 GCA_001304035.1 bacterium SM23_31
CGCTTGTACGTTTTCGATTGGGCACAGTTTCGGGTATTAAATTTCAGACGCGCCCGGAATATAATAAAATTATTTTCCTCATATTACATTTCACGGTGGAGTAAGCGGGTCTATCTTTCCGGCTATCCGGTTGTTTTGTCTATTGAGCCGACAAGTTACTGCAATCTGAAGTGCCCTCAATGTCCGACGGGAATGGGTACACTCGAACGCCCCGCGGGCTACATGAATTTTGACCTGTACCGCTCTATTATTGATGAGATTGGGGATTACCTGACCAACGTTCAACTATTTTTTCAGGGCGAGCCGTTTATGCACAAACAACTCCCCCAAATGATTCAATATGCGAGGCAGAAAAACATCTACACGACGACAAGCACAAACGGGCATTTTCTCGACACACAAAATGTCGATGCCATACTTGATTCCGGTCTCAATGCACTTGTGATAGGACTTGACGGCGTTTCACCGGAAGCGTACCGTTCGTACAGGCAAAACGGCAGGCTTGAGACTGTTGTGCAGGGAATACAACGCTTGATTACCAAACGGAATAACCGCAAATTGAAACATCCGAAGATTTGTTTGCAGTTTATTGTACTTAAAAGCAATCAAGATCAGATTGATGCGGTAAAGAAATTCGGCAGAGAGCTTAACGTCGATAAAGTTCTTATAAAGACCGCCCAGATTTATAACAATACGAACATTGACGATTTTTTGCCGGACGATCCGGCACTTTCCCGTTACAAAAAGGCAGGCGGCAAACTGCAATTAAATGTTTCCGTCCCCAATCACTGCAAAAGAGTATGGACTACCGCAGTTTTTACCTGGGATGGAAGACTGGCTGCCTGCTGTTTTGATAAAGATGCGGAACATTCTTTCGGTATCTGGAACGGCGTGCCGTTCTTCGATCTGTGGCGCAGCGAACGGGGGATGCTGTTCCGCCGGCGAATCCTGAAAAACCGGCATGAAATCCCCATGTGCAGGAATTGCACTGAAGGGATTAAAATATATAAGTGAAGGACTAATAGTGAAGTGCGAATTGCGAATTAAAGAGTGTGGATATTTAATTTGTGTAAATTACTTATTGATTGAATGTATGCATTAATCGGATGAACCTTAAAAAATTTCAATATTAGAACAGATATTTTTGAAGTTTCGGGATGTTCTACCGGAAATATTGGATTGTCTATTGTAAAATCATGATCGAGATACTGCTCATAACGGTTAGCGGTATATATGTGGTTCTAAGTTTTTTATTGACGATAGGACTGATTAAAAAATCACATGTACGCAGTGATTACGAGCCGCCGGTTTCGATTGTTATTCCTGCGCGGAACGAAGAAGAAAATATTGAACGGTGTCTGACCTCTCTTGAGGCATTGGAATATCCCCGGGAAAAGCTTGAGATAGTCGTTGTCGATGATCACTCCGATGATAATACGGCATCAATAGTGCGGTCTTTTTCGGAGCGTAATTCCACAATTTCCCTTGTATCGTTGTCCGGGCAAAATCCCGGTGAGCGGGACGAAAGCGGCAAGATTGCAGCTCTTGCGGAGGGATACCGTCTCTCCGGTGGAGAAATAATATTGCAGACGGATGTGGACTGCATCGTACCGCGCCGCTGGGTAGGCTCCATGGTATCCCGTTTTGAAGACGGTGTCGGTATTGCCGGCGGTATGACGATTCTGGACACGTTTAATAGAATAAATACTTGTTTTACTCGAATACAATCATTAGATTGGATGTATTTATTAGGAGTTGGCGCGGGAGCATCCGGAATAGGGCTGCCGTTAAGCTGTTTTGGCAATAATCTTGCGATTCGGCGCACCGCATATGAAGAAGCGGGTGGGTATGAATCGATTCCATTTACATTCACAGAAGACTTTGCCATATTTCAGGCAGTTACCCGTTCCGGCTGGAATGCTGCTTATTCTTTGGAGGAAGATTCCCTTATACAAAGTCTTCCCCCGAAAACATTCCGGGCATTTTTAAACCAGCGTCTCAGGTGGGCTTCCGGCGGTATAAAATCAGCCGGCGCCGGATTAGTATTTCTTGCTGCCGCTTTCCTTCTCCATTTTCTTGTCATAGTCAGTATTATTTTTGGTGTCAGTCCATTGTATTGGGCTGTAATAATATGCATTACAATTGTTTTTGATTTTATTTTTTTATATATTTTGGCAAAAAAGGTTAACAGAGTAAAATTTTTGTTTTTTTTCCCGCTGTTAGAGTTATATTATTATGTGTATACAACCGTTTTTGGATTGCTGATGCCGTTTATTTCATCACTATCCTGGAAAGGACGAAAATATTAATTAATTCCGAATTGTAAGTTTTTATACAGGGATGTCGAATTGTGACTTAAGGATATCTATTTTCCAAGTATAATTTACGACTTATTAATTAATCAGGTAAGATGTTAACTGCACGCCCTTTAGTTTTTACTGATGCACCGTATAGAATTGAACCACGCATGCCGGTCCCGCTCGTCTTTATAATCAAAAATACCGGAAAACATCCGATCAGGCTTGAATCAATCAAAGTAAAAATAAAGAAAAACGGACATACCGTCCAGGAGGCGGCGGCTCTTAAACAGCCTGTGGACATACACTCTGTTAGATGGCATAAAGCCGTATTAGTTTCGCTTCCGTATGATTTGAGCGGCAGTTTTGAGATAGATACAACTTTCCACATCCAAAGTAACGGAAAGGTACGCACCTTTCGAAATGATTCGTATCGGGGAGGCGGTCACAGGCAATTGAAGGTCTATCGTGCCAAAGATTCCCTGCCGAAACTCAGTAATTTTTATTTTGGTGATTTACATTGCCGCCGGTATACCAGGATAAATTCAGACAATTTTAGTGTACCCATACCTCTTTCCGCTGCAATTGCCAAAGCAACAGGGCTCAGCTTTTTTGCGGCGGCGGATCAATCGTATGAATTAAACGACAGTGATAGCAATACCGAACAAATCGATAATAAAATAGTGAAGTGGGAGCGATTTCAGAAAGCAGTGGATGCGTGGAACAAAAAGCATGAAATTATTATCTTACCGGGCGAGGAGATAAGCTGCAGGAATCGCCGCGGAGGAGATATAAATCTATTAATAATAAATTATCCCGAGTTCATTCACCGTTCAATAGGTCAGGCAGAAGGCAATTCGGGCTCAAAATTATATTCCAGTCTGAATAAAGTGTTGTCACGTACTGGTTCCAATACGCTGACGTTTGCGGTACATCCGGAAAAAAAACACTCCTTTTTTACCCTGTTGTTCTTTCGCAAAGGTCAATGGGGGACGTTTGATTTAACATTATCCGGCCTGACCGGCTTGCAGATTTACAACGGACAAAATGGTCTTTTCCTTGATCAAGGATTATCGAGGTGGATCAAACTGCTGTTAATGGGTGAACGGAAATTCGTTGTTGCAGGCAATAATGTTCACGACAGTTTTAAACGAATGAAGAAAAAACGATTTCCGTTCTCATTAAACCGGAGCCGTGAAAGTTTGAGACAATTATTTGGAAACGTGCGAACCGGTATATACTGTACTCCGCCTATTATACAGGAGAAGATAACAGCAAGCATTAGAAATGGCCGTTCGGTTATCACTAATGGTCCCCTGATGGATTTCACTATCCGTAATGAAATGGGTGAACGGTCGTTGCTCGGCGGTGAATTAAAAGGATCGCTTCTTACCATTAAGTATCGCGCTGTTTCTACTCCTGAGTACGGATCTATTAGCAGGGTGTGTTTTTACTCAGGCAATATTTCTGCCGGAGTCGAAGAGCCCATTTATACAATAGATTTTCAGAACAGTGAATACTCGGTTCAAAACGAGATAAACCTGGAACCGCTGTGCTCATACGGATACATTCGCGGTGAACTATTTTCGGGGGACAATGAACAAAAACGATTCTGCTATACAAATCCTATCTGGATTCATTCATCGAAAGGTTAAAAAACCCTTCACACCATGTACATTCTTTTCACCGGCGCCGGATTTTTTTTAACCGTATTATATGCCATTTTCGTACTTTCGTTGTATACCGGTCTGCGCCGTCTTAAACCGGGTAAAAACAGGAAGCGCTTCAAAGTCTCTATTGTAGTGGCGGCGCGCAACGAAGAGAAAAACATCAAAGCCTGTCTCGAAGCACTTTTATCGCAGGACTACCCCGGCGGTCTGCTCGATATTATTATTGTCAACGACCGTTCGACCGATGCTACACCTACTATCGTAGAGGATTATCACCTGCGCCATTCCCATATTACGCTCATAGACGTTCAGGATGTTCCCGAAAATTATGCGCCGAAAAAGTATGCATTGACGCAGGGGATACGCTCTGCTTCAGGCGAAATAATCTGTACAACCGATGCCGACTGCGTACCGCCGCCTACGTGGGTATCGGAGATGATTACATACTTCGAGGACGACGTAGGTTTTGCCGCAGGATTTTCGCCTCTTTATGTGAAAAATCATAAAAAAGGAATAATTTCCGATTTTTTATACATGGATTCGATAGGTCTGGCGACCGCATCTGCCGGCGGGATCGGCTGGGGAACCGGCTGGACTTGTGCCGGACGTAATCTCGCTTACCGCAAATCCGTATTCAAGGAGGTAGGCGGATTTGAGGATGTAAAGCACATTATTTCCGGTGATGACGACCTCCTGATGCTACTGATTCTGAAAAAAACCAAGTGGCGTCTGCGGTATGCAATCGGTGAGAAAGCCGCCGTTCCCAGTTATGACGATACAGACTTCCGCCGGTTCGCCAACCAGCGCGCACGTCATTCATCCAAGTTCTTTACATATCCCGCGCACGTGAAAATTGCAGCGATGGCTATTTTTCTGTTCTATCTTGCATTTTTATTCTATCCCGTGTATATGCTTGCCGCATGGCAGTTTTTGACCGTTTATCTTGTTATGGCAGGAAGTAAGTTTTTGCTCGAACTGCTTGCGACCGGCAAGGGAGCACGTACTTTTGGCGCAAAATTCACAATTACTGCATTCGTTAAAGCCTACTTTATCCACCCCGTCGTGATTGTCCTGTTTGCCCTCCTCGGCGCCAGCGGTAAATTCACCTGGAAGGGACGGGAGTTTTAATGGTCGGTTTATTGTAATTTCTGGTGAATGTAAATCTTGTTTGTATGTATTAATTGTAGGTATTCACACCCCGATTGCTCGGGATTGCAATTAATCGAAGTGTTAAGTTCAATAGAATACTTTAGTAGTATTTATCGCCTTATCATTCCGGAATTGATTAGGAATCCATGCTTTGCTTTTAGGTCCTGAAGTAAATTCAGGACGGCAAATGATGTCTTTTAGTCCTCAATTCGGTATAAAAAGGTAAATTTCTCAGAAACCTGCAAAACAACGCCTAAAAATGGGGATTTTATAGCAAAATCGAAAAAATGACACTTGCAACATAAATAAAAACAAATCCTTAAAATGCCGTTTTGCAGCTGATTTTTACCGTTCCTGTAATTTATTGTCCGATCCCGAAGCTTCGGGACGGAATGATAAAAGGTTGGTCGAAAACTCAAATTTCGGTCAATTTTATTGAAACTTGTATAAAATCAATAAATTAACCGTAAAAAATCTTGTGAATTATTTATATCTGTATAAATTATAAAGGATCAAATTTATAACAAAAAATTCAGCAATGGAGGAACTATGAAAAAGCTAATCGGTTTTTTTTCAGTAATCATTTTCGCCTTGGCTCTTTTTGCAGGATGTTCAAAAGATTCTGAGGATTCTATTATTGCACCCGGAGACAGTGAGGCAAATAGACTGGCGCGGGAAGGATTTGATTTGCTCATTAATGTACTACAATATGCAGAAGATATTGATATTGGAAACGCAAATGAGAGTGGTGATATTTTTCCCGAAACGTATTATCTTACTATAAAAGGTAAGTTTACTCAGGCGATGGCGCAAAATCCCACAAATGCTTTAGCGAATTTGGGAATGGGAATTGTTGAAGTGCTAAGCGTTAATTATGACACGGAACTGTGGGATATTGTGAGTGATTTTGACGATGAATTTGCAGAAAAGAGGATTCTTAATAACCAGATGAATTTTATCGCCGAAACACCAAAGTTGTACCTGAAATATTTTGCTCATTCATTAGATGATCCCGAAATTTCTTTCGCGAGGATTCAAACATACATCGATAATAATGTCATCCCAAAACTGGATAATTCACTCGAGCATCTGGCATATGCAATTACTCTTGCAGATGACAATGTATTATTAATAAATGACGGAGAAGAAGATTTAGAATTGGACAGAGGGGAAATTTATCTTTTCAGAGCCTCAGTTTTTGCAACCAATGCAGCGTTTAAATTGCTTACCTTATATGATATGGACCTGTTTGATGCAGCAGGCACCTATAATTGGGTCGATGCGTATGACATAGACGACGACTATTTCTGGGGTCCCAGTTACTATAGAACGGAAATGATTGAAGGAAGTAAATGGCTGTTCGCTTACTATAATTATAGTTTATATGAAGCGAAAATTGATTCTCTTCTTTTTAGTGTTTTAAAGCATAACCTTCAAAACCGCAATACGTTCCTCAGTTACAGGTCCGGAAAGTCTCCGGTCTTGATAAAAACAGATTTAGAAGATGCTCTGCAAGATATACAAAGCGCCGTTGATTACATTTTTGACGAAAGCGATAACCAGTCGGATGATATTATTAAAATATCACATTTAACCGATATTAATGATGAGATATCCGACCACAGCCCGGGCTATCCGCAATTTTCACAAAACTGGAGCACCATTTATGACGTTATTGACTGGCTTGAAGTAGTGTTAAATAATCCGTATGACATTGAGGAAGGAGGTGTTTTTCTTCAAGTTGATATTTCAAAGTTGTTTAATCCGGGTATTTCAGATTGGAAGGATAAGCTGCCTTATCATAATTGGAGAAACGAAAATGAATGGATTACGGTTGATTCTTCATTTTATACATATCCTAATTATGGCAATAGTTACTGGATTTGGTTTGACAACGACTGGGTTGTAATAGACAGCGTTGACTATGTCATGGATATAAATTATGATTATGATGTTTTTCCGATAGAATTTCTTGACGGGCTCGGCGGCAACGTTGTTAACTTGGAAGTAGATTTTCCTTATTTTCCTGATTATACTTTTAGCGGACTTTTCCCGGGTATGACCAGAGAGCAAATGATTTATCTGATAGTTAATAAATAACGTGATAAACGAGCCAGTCTCATTATTTTATCATTCTTACAAGATTTTGTCGAATAATGAAGGAAGTTATATTCCTACGTACGAAATGAAGTGATTTTTGGCAAAATTATTCTCTTTTTTCATTGTGAGGGGAACGACAATTACGAGAATCATTGCCATTTATCTGAAAAGACATGATTAAAAAGAATTATTGTTCAGACCCTAGTACATCGTTTCCATAATAACATATATGAATGAAAGTCTGTCATTGCGAGGAACGAAGTGACGAAGCAATCTGTTCTATTTTCATAAAGTTAGAGATTGCTTCACCCGCTGCGCGGATTCGCAATGACGTGCTATTGTTACGTTATTTAGGAATCGCTCTACTAGTGTCGTGTCCCGTAAATATATTTACAAAGTATTTTTTATTACTCAGCGAGGTGTTTTTTTATCTCGCTGAGCGTTTAGTAGTATATTGCGAAGGTGAAGAACACCTTAGGTAACCGGAAAAGCGCAAACAAGTTGTTAGATGTTTTAGGTAAATTAATTGAGAGACAAAACACTAGTTGCTCGGTGATCCCGGTAAACCGGGATCGACAGCGAAAAACGTTTAGGTTCAAGTTACAAACTTGAACCAACTATGATTCGGCATGGCAAAAAGAGGATTTATGAATAAATCAGGCTAAGTATTTATAGTCAATACTTAAGGTTTCCATCTTGAATAAATCCGCACATTTTTTAATCTCAATTCTTCTTGTAACCTTTTGCTCTCCTTTATATGCTCAATCAATCTTTGATTTAATTACTTCGAAGAGCAATCAAAATGTTATTTTGCCGGATGGTAAAAGATTATTACTGCTTGTTGACGGCAATTATTATGATTATTTCAATTTTTCCAATTCATCAGGGCAAAAACACTATCTTTATAATAAAAATAAAAACTACCATGCTCATTTTTTTAGAAATAACTATAGAATTTCAGGTTTTATTAGAATGCCCGAACAGGAATATTATGTGAATAATTTAGAGAATATTGATGACTCTTTTTTGATAACATCCAATTATCCAGAATATGAATTTAATGTAAAAAAAAGAAACAGCAAATATCAAATAGGTATTGGCATACTCTATTCTATAAGATTAGGCGGAAACCTACAGGTAATTATTCCAATTAAAGGTTATAATATTGGATTAGCGTCATCTTATAAACTGAAAAAGTATAAATTTGCTTACAACGTCCAGGGATTTTATGGAGAAATCCCGTTCTTATATTATTTTAATAATAATAGTTTATCTTTTACAGGTTCACAGTTTTCATTTCAAACTACATATTCATCCATAATTCCAACACACAAAAAGGGCGATTATAACAACAAAATACGCGGGTATATATCTACTAATAAAGTAATATATACATTTAAAAATGTTAAAAACGTTTTTGAATATACACATGCCAATATCGCTGCAAATTTAAATTATAAAAATGAAGAATATTCTTATTTAGACAATGTATACTATAATCATTACATAGCGTATTCCCAAATTAGTATGTCTGAAAAATTCAAATTGTCAATTGGAGTAACGGGGATTAAAACCCGGATTAAATCAGAAAGTTATTTTGATATCTGGCCCTTTACTTACTGGGATGTTTTTTTGCAATCAAGAACAAGGTTAAAAAAATTTAATAATAGTCTGCATCTTCCTTTTATTGTTATGAATTATTTATATTCTCTCAATAAAACAAAAATTAAATCCGATACTTCTTTTGAACTTGGATATTATCACAAATTTTTTACAAGTGACATTATTTATAAAGAAAGATACCCTGTATTCTATCCCATTTTTTTTGGTTATAAAACCAAAACATGGGACATATCTCCTGATATCGATGGAATTCTACGGTTAAAGGTTGATTCATCCTGGCAATATAAAAATTATAATTTAACTATATTACTAAGCCAGTTAATTCCTGTTGATTTCTCGAAACTAAAATACAAAAGAAAAGCCGGTCAAAAAGTTGAAGTAATTGCTGAAAAGAAACGTGGCGGAACCAATGTATGGATTTCAATTGGATATTCTTTTAATTAAACCCGAAAATACTTCATAAAATCCTTTCTTTATTACGTCGAATTGAATTCCATCACTATTTTTTGTTTTTTTGGAATTTTTCTTAATTTAGATCGTATATAATGTAGAAGTAATTTTAGATTAATTATATTTAATCTCAATAAACCGAATAAACAATTTTATTATGAAGTTCGTTATGCGTTTATTTATAAAAATATTAGTTTTTCCGATTCTTTTGCTTAGTTGCGGCAAGGATGTTGATGTTCAGTCTGATGAACCATACACCATCGAAGTCATCGATGGTGTGAGGCACGTGCACAACCACGCGCCGCTGTGGGGAGACGAGCCGAAAGTTGCGCTGGAATTCGTGCGTGTTTGGGGCGGATCAAACGAAACGGATGAGAATTACTGGTTTTTTAAACCTTGTGACACCGCAGTAGATAGTGAGGGAAATTTATATGTGCTTGAATGGGGAACCTACAGGATTCAAAAGTATGATCCTGAAGGTAAATTTCTTGCAACTTTCGGGAGAAAAGGTCAGGGTCCCGGTGAATTTCAAAACCCTACTGATATAGACGCATATTCTGATTGTAATGTGTATATTAGGGACAGTATTAAAATTATAATATTGGATGCACGTGGAAAAGAAATAAACGATTTTCTTACGAAGGTGCTTTACCACACATTGGCTTATTAAATTCAAAAGAAATTGTGATAAGTTCTTATCCTCATAAAGATTTTGAAAAATACCTTATTATTCATATTTACAATAACAATGGGAAACTATTAAGGCAATTTCTTAAACCTAAAATATTTGATTTCCAACCTTTTAACTTGAATGGAAATCTTATAAATTTTACCATTGATGAAAACGACAACATTTATGTCGTTTTTTATTACCAAAACAGAATAGAAAAATACTCCCCTGAAGGGAAACTCTTCATGAAAATTGACAGACCGCTTGATTTTAAATTGATACATAAAAAGAAAACAAGAAAGTTAAGTAGTGGAGAAATTGTTGAAACTCCAGATATGATGAGAGTTTCTGAGGGAATAGGAGTCGACCATAAGTGGCGAATATGGGTAGTAACATACAGGAAGCAGCGCACTGAAGAAGAACCTGAACTATTTAAATTTGATATTCTCGACAATGAAGGTGTATATCTCGGCTCGCTGCCCGCAGATGAATATAAATACACTGAAAATATTCAAAAAATGAAAATCCACGGTGACCGTCTTTTTATCATTGACACGTACGAAGAAATGTGCTTATACGAATACAGAATTGTTGAGAAATAAAAATAAAATTGACCTGATGGTATACATAAAATAAATGTGAACCTTTGTGAAGCTGATTTCGGAAATTTCGGTAATATTTGAAACTTTTTGTTGATTTTATCGTACTAATAAATAGGAATAAACATATTAAAGCAGTAGTAAAAACTAAGCCATTTCATCAATTAAATTAGATTAGCCAAAGGAAAACAAAAATGTTCATTCACCGATTAATATCTATATTTATTTTGCTCTCCCTATTCTTTTCTGTTTCACTCCAAGCCCAGACCGCACAGGAGTATTACAACCAGGGGATTGAACTCAAGAAACAGAACCAGATTGATGAAGCAATCGAAGCGTTTCAGAAAGCGGTTGAGAAAGACAGAAAATTCGCTGAGGCGTATTATGAGCTGGCGCTGGCATATCAATTGAAAAAAACGCCCGCGGCATTGAAACGCGCTGAAGATGCAATCCTGGAGGCAAAAAAATATGGGGATGATGACGTGAAATACTTAAGCGCACTTGCTCTCATTTATGAAGACAGGCTAATGTTTCCTGAAGCTAAATACACATTGGAACGGGTGCTTGAAATCGAGCCTGAAAACATTGAAGCACTTGGAGGAATTTCGCGAATCCACGCAGAAGAGGCAAAAAATATGAGGAACAGAGTCAGTTACGATCTTAACACCACATTTAATATATTGGGAATTGAGGAGTGGATGCGATCAGGGGAAAAGAAAGAATTTGCTCAATTAATAATTGATGAATATTTGGATTATTGTATGGTTTATCCTTTGTTATGGGACAAAAACATGCTTAAATATTTTAATAGTTCTTCCGGTCTGTATATTGTTCCTCCGGCACTCGAAATGATTAAAATTCTAATAGGTGAGTTAAGTTGGGATGAATTTGTTACATATGAGGATTCTATTGCAAGAGCATATAATAACAATATCCTTGAAATCGATCCCGATAACCGTGATGCTTTATACAGACAAGGATTGGTTTATTTCGACAGCGACAGCCTGAAAGAATTTGCAAAGTTGTTCGAAAAGTTAACTGAAAAATATACCGATGATAAAGACGGGCATCTATTTCTGGGTCTTGCATATCATCGATTGAACGATTATGATAAAGCACACAAACAGTATGAAACAGCAAAGGGCTTGATGTCGAATGATGAGCGTGCTGTTTTTTCTAATGTCGGTTATCTAAAAGTTGGGGGTTTAAAGGAAACAGAAATACGCACTTCCGAAAGTGATACATCGAAGTTCTGGTATCAGCGTGATCCCCTGTTTTTGACACCATATAGTGAACGTCAACTGGAGCATTATAGCCGTGTAGCGGAAGCAAACCTGCGTTTTTCAATACCGCGTGAAGATATAGAAGGCTGGCAGACAGACCGCGGTAAAATATTTATAAAGTATGGAGCTTCTGAGAAAAGGAAAATTTTCGCTAACAATGATGCCTTTGATATTGGAACGGTTAAAAGTTTTAAAAAATTTTATTATATAATGTTCAAAAGAGATTTAAATATTGATTTCTATGTTGACTACAATAAACATGATTACTGGTATTACCCTGATTTTACGTTTATGTTTGAGACCGGATTCGGGGATGAAAAGAATAACTACAAATTGGGCACCAGCATGAGCGGTTTAAATTTTCAGGAAATTGCAGAAGAAGTAGAAACAGAATTCCCCGAATATTACAAATACGAACCGAAGGGGCTGTTTATCGATTTTCCGTTTGACGTTGCTACGTTCAGGGGCGAAAAAGGCAGAACACGAATGGAAGTCTATTACGGCGTGCCGTTCAACAAAGTTCGCTTCGAGGAAGAAGGCGAATATTATTATGGAAACTACGAGGTCGGTTTATTCCTGCATGACCGGAACTGGAAGCGTGCTCTGGAAGATGTGCAGGATAAAGATTTGCAGTTTGAAGTTACGGCAATAGATACATCATCCGATTCTTTCACAGTTGACCAATTAATAAATCATGTTGCGCCGGATTCTTATTATTTCGCCGTTGAAATGCGCGATCTCTATTCGGATAACATAGGGACTTACAGGGACACGCTTGAGCTAAAAGAATACGGCTATGGTTCCCTGAAGATAAGCGATATTCAGCTTGCATCTAATATTAAAATGCTTGATTCGTTGGGCGCTGTTATAAGAGAAAATCTTATTATAATCCCAAATCCGCCGCGTTTCTACCGTGCAAACCAGCCGATTTACATATATTACGAAATTTACAACCTTTTCATGGATGCTTTTCCGGGAAACACCGACTACACGGTCGAGTATTCAATACAATACATTGGAGAAGAGAAGTACTCGGTTGTAGATTATATTCGGAGGCTGATTGTAAACGAGAAGCAGGAACTTGGCGTTACAACGATATTTACCAGACACGGCATAGACAGGGACGAATGCTCGTTCCTGTGCCTCGACCACAACCTGACAAAACCGGGACCATATCAGCTGACACTCAAAGTAACCGACAACATCGCCCAAAAGACCGTTGAGAAGTCGGTGTTACTGCGCCTGTTTGAAAATAGATAAAGATAAACAGCTTAAAACAAAATTGCTTCTATGTTATTGGTTAAGATTAAAAATTTATCGTTTTCCTATCTATTCCGCATTTGTTTATCTTCAATATATCGGAAAACAAATCATTCTCAAGCAGCATTCGGTAAGCTTCCCACACTTTGTCATAATCTGCATTTATTACGGTTTTTCCTTCGTAATGCTGTTGAAATAATGGCTTTGAGGTAGAACAATTAAGGAGAAAGCAGGAAAATAAAAAAATAAAGGCAGTAAAACCATATTTTCTCATATATGCCTCCCGGTGGGATTTTTATTCTCTACTTATTATACGAATGAACTGATAATTAGTTTCACATTTGTTTTTTTCACCAAGAATAAAATAACAAAAAAACAAATTGAAATAATACAACATGTTTATGATATAAAATCAAAGCCATACAATATTAATTTGAAACGGCTTGTTAGCTTATTCCTTTTCCATCGGTTCAAGCATCACGCCATTTTTCGATTTTTTTTGACCATTTTCTGACGAGGGCATCAGCGGCATTTTTCGTTGGTGCTTCGGCGGTAATGTTGAAGAGAGCTTCTTCTCTTGCGGGCTTATCTTTCCCTGCTGTATCAAATATTTTGATACCGTGAATCAGGTCGCGTTTCATTCCTTCGGTTTTCTGCATGAGTGCGTTCATCACCTTTCCCTTCTCTTCCCATGAGCAGGCGATGTCTAACGATGCTATATTCGGAAAAGTTATTGAATTTACTATATTTGACAGCGGTTCCTTAGCTTTAGCCATCATTTCGAGAATCTTTAATGCTGCGAACATGGCATCACAAGCGAGGCTGAATTCCGTGAATATAAACCCGCCGCGTGTGCCCCCGACAAATCCGACGCCTTCCTGCAGGGCAGTTTCTATCATGGAAGGGTGGGAGCTTTTGCTTGTAATGAAGCCGACACCGTGTTCTTCCGCCATTTTTCGATTTTTTTTGACCATTTTCTGACGAGGGCATCAGCGGCATTTTTCGTTGGTGCTTCGGCGGTAATGTTGAAGAGAGCTTCTTCTCTTGCGGG